>NZ_JBEZEH010000049.1:0-34427 GCF_040648775.1 Micromonospora sp. NPDC049089 | reverse complement strand
CCGCCCCCCCCCCCCCCCCCCCCCCCCCCCCCCCCCCCCCCCCCACCGGAAGGATCAGGCGCGGGCGTACTGGGCGGGGCCGGAGTACGCGACGCCGAGCTTCGCGGCGGCCCGGCGCGGCCAGTACGGGTCGCGCAGCAACTCCCGACCCAGCAGCACCAGGTCGGCCTCGCCGTTGGCGACGATCTGCTCGGCGTGCTCGGGCTCCACGATCAGGCCCACCGCGCCGGTCGGCACGCCGGCCTCGCGGCGGATCTGGGCGGCCAGCGGCACCTGGTAACCCGGGCCGAGCGGGATCCGCTGATCCGTGCTCACCCCACCGGAGGACGCGTCGACCAGGTCGACGCCGACGCCGGCCAGCTCACCGGCGAGCACCACGCTGTCCTCGATCGTCCAGCCGCCCTCGACCCAGTCGGTGGCGGAGATCCGGGTCAGCACCGGCACGTCCTCGCCGACAGCGGCGCGCACCGCGCGGGCCACCTCCAGGGTGAGCCGCATCCGGGCCGCGCGGTCGCCGCCATACGCGTCGGTGCGGCGGTTGGTCAGCGGCGAGAGGAACTCGTTGAGCAGGTAGCCGTGAGCGGCGTGGATCTCCACGGCGGCGAATCCGGCGTCCAGGGCGCGTACGGCTCCGGCCGCGAACGCGTCGACCACACCGGCGATGCCGGCCTCGTCGAGGCTGGTCGGCGTCCGATAGTCGGCGGTGAAGGGCTCCGAGCCGGGGGCGACGGGCGTCCAGCCGCCCTCGGCGTCCGGCACGCCACCGCGCTCGGGTGCCCAGGGCCGGTAGGTGGAGGCCTTGAAGCCGGCGTGCGCGAGCTGCACGGCCGGCACCGCGCCGTGGGCGGCGACGAACGCTGTCACCGGTCGCCAGGCGTCGACGTGCGCGTCGGACCAGAGGCCGGTGTCCTGTGGGCTGATCCGGCCCTCGGGGAGGACGGCGGTCGCCTCGGTCAGCACCAGGCCGGCCCCGCCGACCGCGCGGCTGCCGAGGTGGATCAGGTGCCAGTCGGTGGGCAGACCGTCGGGGCCGGCGGAGTACTGGCACATCGGTGCCATGGCGATCCGGTTGGGCAGTGTGACCCCGCGCAGGGCCAGGGGAGTGAACAGGGAACTCATGGGCTCATCCTCTCCGACACGGCGACGGGCCCCCGGGGAGAGGGGCCCGTCGCCGTACTGGTGAATCGGTCAGGCAGGAACGGGGGTGAGCTCGGGCCGGGTGTCGGCGACCGGCTCCGGGTCGGTCAGGTCACGCCGGCCGGCGGACTCGTACGCGGCGCGGTCGAGAGTGCCCTCGCGGGCGGCGACCACTGTCGGCACCAGCGCCTGCCCCGCGACGTTGGTGGCGGTGCGGATCATGTCCAGGATCGGGTCGATGGCCAGCAGCAGACCGGCGCCGGCCAGCGGCAGGCCCAGCGTGCTGAGGGTCAGGGTGAGCATCACGATCGCGCCGGTCAGGCCGGCGGTGGCCGCCGAGCCGACCACTGAGACGAAGGCGATCAGCAGGTAGTCGCCGATGCCGAGCTGCACGCCGAACACCTGCGCCACGAAGATCGCGGCGAGGGCCGGGTAGATGGCGGCGCAACCGTCCATCTTCGTGGTCGCGCCGAAGGGCACCGCGAACGAGGCGTACTCGCGGGGGACGCCGAGGCGCTCGACGGAGCGCTGGGTCACCGGCATGGTGCCGACCGAGGAGCGGGACACGAAGGCCAGCTCGATCGCCGGCCAGGCGCCGGCGAAGAAGCGCAGCGGGTTGAGGCGGCCGGCGAGGATCAGCACCAGCGGGTAGACCACGAACAGCACGATGGCGCAGCCGACGTAGACGGCCGTGGTGAACTTCGCGAGGGGAGCCAGCAGGTCCCAGCCGTACGAGGCGACAGCGTTGCCGATCAGGCCGAGGGTGCCGATCGGGGCGAGCCGGATGACCCACCAGAGCGCCTTCTGGACGATCTCCAGCAGGGAGCGGTTCAACGCCACGAACGGTTCGGCGGGCTCGCCGACCAGCAGGGCCGCGGCACCGACGACGACGGCGAGGAAGACGATCTGGAGGACGTTGCCCTCGACGAACGCGCCGACCGGGTTGGTGGGCACGATGCCGGTGAGGAAGTCGGTCCACGAGCCGGTGTTCTTCGGCGCGGCCGCACCACCCAGGTCGAGGGTCACGCCCCTGCCCGGGTTGGTGAGCAGGCCGAGGCCGATGCCGATGCTCACCGCGATCAGCGCGGTGATGCCGAACCACATCAGGGTCTTGACGGCGAGCCGGGCGGCGTTGGCGACGCCACGCAGGCTGACCACGCTGACCACGATGGCGGTGAAGACCAGCGGCGGCACGGCCAGCTTGAGCAGTTGGACGAAGAGGCTACCGACGGTGTGCAGGGTGCTGGTCAGCCAGCTCAGGTCGTTGCTGCGGGCCAGGAAGCCCAGCGCGACGCCGAGCACGAGGCCGAGCAGGATCTGCACGGAGAAGGGAGTTTTGCGCAGGCTGAAGGGCATGAGGATGTATCCAATTGTCCGGTCCGATCGGGGCAGGCGTGGGAACGCGGCTAGCCCGGACAGATGCCACTGGCCTGCAGTCGGAGATCGACATACAGGCGGACAGTGAGGCCCCAGAGATTGGTCATCGCTCGCCGACGATACGCCGATTCCCGCTCATCGGAAGGACCGGACGGCGTGAGGCTCCTTACAGAGGGCCAGCGCGGTGGCGGTGCCCAGGCCCCACAGCACCGCCAGGGCGAGGATCAGCCGTTCCAGCACCCCCACCACCGGGCCTCGACCGATCACGAGCATCGCCAGCCCCACCGTGGCACAGAGCGGCAGGGCCAGCACGGCGGCGACGCCGGCCAGCCGACGCACCGTCCGGCCCGCCGGCACGGAGACGGCCAGCGCGATCATGGCGAAGACCACCGCGGCGGTCGCCGCGATGCTCGCGCCGCCGTGCACCAGGTCCGCCGTCGTCGCGCGCTCGAACGGCGGCAACGGGCAGCCGCCGGAGCAGGTCACCGCCCCCGACACGGCGGTGAACACCGCCCCGGTGGCGAGCAGCGCCGGGGCCGCCGCCCACACCCCGGGAGGCAGCGCCGCACCGATCAGCAGCAACGCGCCGGCAAGGGCCAGAATCCCGATCCGGTACGTCGCGGCGTGGGCGCTGCCGGCAATGCCCGCTTCGCTGACGTACCCGGTGAGCCCTGGACCGGGACCGGCGACCACGGCGAGTGTCACCGCCACCGCGCCGGCCAGGGTGCAGCCGGCCGCCGCGGACCCGGCGACCCGGCGGGCGACCTCACCGCGGGCGCTCGGCAGGGTCGGGGCGGTCGGCCGACCCGGCTCAGCCACGCCCGTGCGGCGTGCTCCAGCCGGACTCGTCCGGCCCGAGTGGCACGATGCCGCTGGGATTGATCTCCCGATGCGTGCCGTAGTAGTGCCGCTTGATGTGGTCGAAGTCCACGGTCTCACCGAAACCCGGCGTCTGGAACAGGTCCCGGGCGTACGCCCAGAGCACCGGCATCTCGGTCAGCTTGTCGCGGTTGCACTTGAAGTGCCCGTGGTACGCGGCGTCGAAGCGCACCAGTGTGGTGAACAGCCGCACGTCCGCCTCGGTGATCGCGTCGCCCATCAGGTAGCGCTGCCCGGCCAGCCGCTCGGAGAGCGCGTCCAGCCGGGCGAAGAGCGCCCGGAACGCCTCGTCGTACGCCTGCTGGGAGGTGGCGAACCCGCACCGGTAGACCCCGTTGTTCACATCGGTGTGGATCTCGGCCATCAGCGCGTCCATCTCGGGGCGCAGGTCGACCGGGTAGAGATCCGGGGCGTCGGGCGCGTGCAGTCGCCGCCACTCGGTGGAGAAGTCGAGGGTGAGCTGCGGGTAGTCGTTGGTGACCACCCGGCCGGTCAGTGTGTCGACGAGTGCCGGCACTGTCACCCGGCCGGTGTAGTCCGGGTCGGTGGCCAGGTACGCCTCGGAGAGGAAGCTCACGCCGAGCACCGGGTCGAAGCCGTCCGGGTCGAGGGCGAACGCCCAGCCCCGCTCGTCCCGGATCGGGTCGACGGTGCCCAGCGAGATCGCGTCGTCCAGCCCGAGCAGGCCACGCACGATCCTCGCCCGGTGCGCCCACGGGCAGGCCCGGCACCAGATCAGCCGGTAACGGCCGGCCTCCAACGGCCAGCGGTCCTGCTCGTCCGGGCCGCCGCCGGGTGGCGAGGTGGAGTCGGCGGTGACCCGACCCGTGAACCGGTTCGGCTGGCGGACGAACGCGCCGCCGCCACTGGTCTCTGCGCTGAACTGGGCCCGGGCCATGCCGTCAACCTATCCGCTGCCGGCGTGGATATCCTGGCGGCCGGCAGCCCTCGTGACCCGGTGGGCGTGCCCCACCCCCGCCGTCTGCACCCCTAAGGACTCGCGATGACCGTGGCATACCTGGTGGCCGGTGTCCGCACCCCGATCGGCCGGTACGCGGGCGCGCTGGCCGGCGTCCGCCCCGACGACCTGGCCGCGCACGTGATCCGGGAACTGGTCGCCCGCCACCCGTCGGTGGACTGGGCGCGGGTCGATGACGTCGTGCTCGGCTGCGCCAACCAGGCCGGCGAGGACAACCGCAACGTGGCCCGGATGGCGGCGCTGCTGGCCGGCCTGCCCGAGGAGGTGCCGGGCAGCACCGTCAACAGGCTCTGCGGTTCGGGCCTGGACGCGCTCGCCACCGCCGCCCGGTCCATCGTCGCCGGGGACGCGGAGCTGGTGATCGCCGGCGGGGTGGAGAGCATGAGCCGGGCGCCGTTCGTCATGCCGAAGGCGACGTCGGCGTACTCCCGCTCGGCCGAGGTGTACGACACCACCCTCGGCTGGCGGTTGGTGAACCCGCTGATGCGTGACGGGTGGGGGGTCGACTCGATGCCGGAAACGGCGGAGAACGTGGCCGCCGAGTACGGCGTCAGCCGGGCCGAGCAGGACGCTTTCGCGTACCGCTCGCAGCAGCGTGCGGCCAGGGCGCAGGCGGACGGCCGGTTCGCCGAGGAGATCGTGTCGGTGTCGGTGCCGGCTGGTCGACGGGAGACCAGGCTGGTCGAGGTCGACGAGCACCCCCGGGAGACCTCGCTGGACAAGCTGGCCGCGCTGCCCACCCCGTTCCGCGACGGTGGCACGGTGACCGCCGGCAACTCGTCGGGCGTCAACGATGGCGCTGTCGCCCTGCTGGTGGCCAGCGAGGCGGCGGTCGCCCGGTACGGCCTGACCCCGCTGGCCCGGATCGTCGGCGCGGCGGCGGCTGGTGTGCCGCCCCGGATCATGGGAATCGGCCCGGTGCCGGCCACCCGCAAGCTGCTCGAACGCGTCGGCGTCGAGGTGGGCGCGGTGGACGTGGTGGAGTTGAACGAGGCGTTCGCCGCGCAGTCCGTGGCGGTGTTGCGTGAGCTGGGGCTGCCCGTGGACGCCGAGCACGTCAACCCGAACGGTGGTGCCATCGCGCTGGGGCACCCGCTCGGCGCCAGCGGCGCGCGGCTGGCGCTGACCGCCGCCCTGGAGCTGCGCCGTCGCGGCGGACGCCGGGCTCTGGCCACCATGTGCATCGGCGTTGGTCAAGGCATCTCGCTGTTGCTGGAGTCAGCGGCCTAGAGTGGTCCACACCACACGACCCGCGGGTCGACCGGTGCCCACGCGTGCCCGCTGCGCGCCCCGACGCCGGTGCCGTCCCGCGCCGCGGCGATGAACTGGGGAGCACGCTGATGCCGGACGGACTGCCGACCGAGATCGATCTGACCAGGCCGAGCGCGGCCCGAGTGTACGACTACTTTCTGGGTGGAGCGCACAACTTCGAGATCGACAGGCAGTTGGCGGAGCAGATCGCCAGCATGACCCCGAATCTCGCCGCCACCATGCGCTCCGGTCGGGAGTTCCTGCGCCGGGCCGTCCGGGTGCTGCTCGACGCCGGCATCGACCAGTTCCTCGACATCGGCTCCGGAATTCCCACTGTGGGCAACGTGCACGAGGTGGCGCAGGGGGTGAACCCCAAGGCCCGCGTGGTGTACGTCGACATCGACCCGGTGGCGGTCGCGCACAGCCGGGAGTTGCTGGCTGGCAACGACCTGACCGGGGTCATCCACGCCGACCTGCGTGAGCCTGAGCGGATCCTCGCCGAGACCCGACAGCTCGGGCTGATCGACTTCAGTCGCCCGGTGGGCATCCTGCTGGCCGGGGTGGTCCACTTCATCCCGGACGCCGACCGGCCCGAGGCGATCCTCGCCACCCTGCGGGCCGCCGCCGCGCCGGGCAGTTTCCTGGTCGTCTCCCACTCCACGTTCGAGGACCAGCCGCAGGAGATGCTGGACGCCCAGCGCCTCTCCGCCCGCACCGCCACCGAGATCACCCTGCGCTCCCGTGCTCAGGTCACCGGCTTCTTCGGCGACTGGACCGTCCTGGAACCGGGTGTGGTGCACATGCCGCTCTGGCGCCCGGACTCACCGTCCGACGTGGACGAGCACCCGGAGCGGTTCGGCGCCTTCGGGGGCGTCGCCCGGTACGACCAGCCCGCCGGCTGATCCCGTGGCTGCCGTCCCGGACCCCGGCGGGGTCGATGCCGGCCGGGACCCCGGCGGGGTCGATGCCGGCCGGGACCCCGGCGGGGTCGATGCCGGCCGGGCGGACGCCCAGGGGTTCGCCGCCGACTGGGCCCGCGCGGTGCGTCGGCTCGGTTTCGTGCCGCTCAGCGTGGCCGAGACCGAGCGGCTGCTGCTGGCGCACACGATCCGGCTGGCCCAGGCGGTCCGGTCGGAGCCGTTCAGCGCGGAAGCGGCCGAGGAGGTCGGGCGGGCCCTGGTGGAGGCGCACCTCACCGAGCCGCAGGCCCTGGAGTGGACGCTGCACGCGTTCGGCGCGACCTTCGGGCACCGGGTGCTGTGCGACGGTGACCAGCCGGCCGACCTCGCCGACCGGATCGCTGCGGTGCAGGGCGGACTGGCCGCCGGGTTCGCCCGTGCGCTGCGCGACCGCACCTTCAGCCAGCAGGAGCGGATCGCCAGGTCGGCCTGGCAGGCGCGCGACGAGGTCGAGCAGGCGCTACGCGAGAGCGAGGCACGGTTCCGGGCGGTCTTCACCGGTGCCGCAATCGGAATCGGGATCGCCGGCGTGGACGGTCAGATCATCGACGTCAACCAGGCGTTCGCCGACATGCTCGGCTACTCGATCGAGGAGCTGCGCGAGACCAACGTGACAGGGCTGATCCACGCCGACGACGCGGCCGGGATGTGGGAGCTCTACAAGGAGATGATCGAGGGGAAGCACGACGCGGCCCGGGTGGAGAAGCGTTACTACCGCAAGGACGGTACGACGGTCTGGACGGATCTGGCCGTCTCGCTGATCCGACACGAGGGTCGGCCCCGATTCACCGTCGCGATGATCGAGGACATCACCGAGCGGTACGAACTCCAGCAGCGGCTGCGCTTCCAGGCGCTGCATGACCCGCTGACCGGGCTGCCCAACCGGACGCTGTTCTTCGAGACGTTGGGACGGGTGCTCGACACCGCGGACGCCGGGCAGCGCATCGGGGTGTGCTTCCTCGACCTGGACGGCTTCAAGGCGATCAACGACAGTCTCGGCCACGACCTCGGTGACCGGCTGCTCGTGATGATCGGCCGGCGGCTGGCCGCCTGCGTGGCCGACCACGGCCACCTGGTCGCCCGGATGGGCGGCGACGAGTTCGTGATCCTCGTCGACGGAGGGGACGACACCGACGACCCGGTCTCCGTGGCGGAAGCGGCGCTGGCCGCCGTCGCTGCCCCGGTCCACGTCGGTGAGCACCAGTTGGCCGTCTCGGCCAGTGTGGGCATCGTCCAGTGCCCGGCCTCGGAGACCAGCGCGTCCGAGCTGATGAAGGCCGCGGACACCACGCTCTACTGGGCCAAGGCGGCGGGCCGGGGCCGGTGGGCGGTCTACGACCCCGAGCGCGGCGCGCGGGACATCGCCCGTGCGGCGTTGGTCGCCGGGCTGCCCGCCGCGCTGGAGCGGGGCGAGTTCGTGCTGCACTACCAGCCGATCGTGTCGCTGCTGGAGGGCACCATGCTCGCGGTGGAGGCGCTGGTCCGTTGGGAGCATCCGGAGTTGGGCCTCATCGGGCCGGACCGGTTCATCGGCCTGGCCGAGGAGACCGGCCTGATCGTCCGGCTCGGCGAGTGGGTGCTGCGGCGGGCCTGCGAGGACGCCGAACGGTGGTGGCGGGAGTTCCCCGACGCCAGGCTCGTAGTCAGCGTCAATCTGGCTGCCCGGCAGGCCGACGAACCGGCCATCGTGGACACTGTCGCCGACGCCCTCCAGACCAGCGGGTTGCCCGCGGAGCTGCTCCAACTGGAGCTGACCGAGAGCGCCGTGATGGGCAGTGCCGGTGAACCCCTGCGCAGCCTGCACCGGCTCGCCGCGCTCGGCGTCCGGCTGGCCGTGGACGACTTCGGCACCGGGTACTCCAACCTGGCGTACCTGCGCCGGTTGCCGATCCACTGTCTCAAGCTCGCCGGTCCGTTCGTGGAGGGCATCCGCGCGGACGGGACCGACGTGGCGGCCGACCACCGCGACGAACGGATCGTCGACGCGTTGGTCCGGTTGGCGCACGCCCTGGAGCTGTGGGTCACGGCCGAAGCGGTGGAGACCGGTGTGCAGGCGGAACGGCTGCGGGCGCTGCGCTGCGACACCGGGCAGGGCCGATTCTTCGGTGCGCCAGCCCCGGCCGACGTGATCACCGCCAGGCTGCACGGCGGAGCGTCGGCGTGAGCGAGGGAACCAGCAGGTACAGCAGCGTGGCGCGAAGCGACGGCACGCGGCGGAGCGGGGGACCGTTCCGGTCCGGAGGGTGGCGACGGAGGATGGCGGCGTGGACCTGACGGACTCGCAGACGGCGGTGACGGTGGTGGCCGGGCTGGCCATCCTGGCCGGGTTGGCCGGCGTGGTGGTGCCGGGCCTGCCGGCGCTGCCGCTGTGCTGGGGTGGCGTGCTGCTCTGGGCGATCTTCGGCGGCGCGGGCCTGGTTGGCTGGGCGGTGTTCGCCGCCGCCACGCTGGTCGCCGGAGGTGGTGCTGTGATCAAGTACGCGTGGCCGGGCCGGAACCTGAAGCGCACCGGTGTGCCGACGTCCACGCTGCTCGCCGGTGGGGTGCTCGGCATCGTCGGGTTCTTCGTGGTGCCGGTCGTCGGCCTGGTGCTCGGCTTCGTCGCCGGGGTGTGGGCGGCCGAACGGCTCCGGCTGGGCAGTAATCAGCTCGCCTGGCCCTCCACAGTGCAGGCCCTGAAGGCCGCCGGCCTGTCGATGCTGGTGGAGTTCCTGGCCGGCCTCCTGGTCGCGGCCCTCTGGGTAGCCGGCCTCCTCCTGACCTGACCCAGCCTGACCCCGCCTCAGCCCCGCGATCTTGCACTTACTGCGCTGACATACGGCGCATCCCGCTGATATCGGCAACTGAAACTGCGAGATCGGCGCGGTGGAGGGGGCGTGACGCGCGGCGAGGGGACGGGGAGTGGGTGGGGCGCGGGGCACTTTTCGGGTACGGCGGAATGGCCGTACGTGAGAGAGAGGCGTGCCCCGCGCCACCGGGTCGGGCGGTCCGAGCGCCCGGGGTAGGCCCCTGTCGGGCCTGGTCACTGGTCCAGGATGCAGGTCGCGGTGGCCGGTCGGCAACGCAATTAGCCCGACGGCGGTGAGATTCCCACCGACTACGTATTGACCGCCTTGATCGGCCGGGACGACACTTTGCCCACTCGCACGCGGAACCACCTCAGGGAGGTGTGCAGTGGCCACGACGCCCGTGCCGACCGCCGAGCAACCGATGGACGACGACGCCCGACGGCTCGCTGAACTCGGCTACAAACAGGAGTTGCGCCGAAAGTGGAGCGGCTTCTCCAACTTCGCCATCTCCTTCTCGATCATCTCGATCCTGGCCGGCTGTTTCACCACCTTCGGCCAGGCGTGGAACAACGGCGGGCCGGTCGCCATCTCCTGGGGTTGGCCGCTGATCTCGCTGTTCATCCTGATCATCGGCTTCTGCATGGCGGAGCTGGTGTCGGCGTACCCGACAGCGGGTGGGATCTACTGGTGGGCGGCCACCATGGGCCGCCCGGTGCACGGCTGGTTCACCGGCTGGCTGAACCTGATCGGCCTGGTGGCCGTCACCGCCTCGGTGGACTACGGCTGTGCGACGTTCCTCAACCTCACCCTGTCGGCGCTCTTCGACGGTTGGGCCGGGACGCTGCGTCAGGCGTTCGTCCTCTTCGTGATCATCCTGGTGCTGCACGGGCTGATCAACATCTTCGGGCACCGGATCATCGACGTACTCCAGAACGTCTCGGTCTGGTGGCACGTGGCCGGCGCGGCCGTCGTGGTGGCCATCCTGGTCTTCGTGCCCGACAACCACCAGAGCTTCCAGTTCGTGTTCACCGAGCGGTTCAACAACTCCGGATTCGGCGACGGGGACATCGGCGGGCTGACGTTCTGGTTCTACGTGCTGCCGCTGGGCTTCCTGTTGACCCAGTACACAATCACCGGCTTCGACGCCTGCGCGCACGTCTCCGAGGAGACCCGGGGCGCCTCGCAGGCCGCGGCCCGTGGGCTCTGGCAGTCGATCTTCTACTCGGCGGTCGGTGGCTGGATCCTGCTGCTGGCGTTTCTCTTCGCGGCCACCGACGTCGAGGCGGTCAACGCCGCGGGCGGCTTCTCCGGCGCCATCTTCGAGTCGGCGCTGACCCCGGTCTTCTTCAAGATCGTCATCATCATCTCGACCATCGGGCAGTTCTTCTGCGGCATGAGCTGCGTGACCTCGATGAGCCGGATGGCGTACGCGTTCAGCCGGGACCGTGCCGTACCCGGATGGCGGCTGTGGTCGACCGTCGACCGCAACGGCACCCCGGTAAAAGCCATCATCGGCGCTACTTTGGCCGGCCTGGTGCTGACCCTGCCGGCGCTGTACGAGAGCTCCGCCGGTATCCCGATCGCCTTCTACGCCGTCGTCTCCGTCGCGGTGCTCGGGCTCTACCTGTCGTTCCTCATCCCGATCGCGCTCCGCCTGCGGATGGGCGACCGGTTCGTCCCCGGGCCGTGGACGCTGGGCCGCAAGTACAAGCTGTTCGGCTGGATCGCGGTGATCGAGATCGCGATCATCGCCGTCTACTTCGTGCTGCCGATCGTGCCCGCCGGAGTGCCCGGCAACGAAGGGTTCACCTGGTCGGCGGTGAACTACGCGCCGCTCGCCGTCGGCGGGGTGCTGCTCGTGGTCGCCGTCTGGTGGTACGCCTCGGCCCGCACGTGGTTCACCGGCCCGGTTCGTACCGTCGAGGAATCCGCGGGTGCGGCCGACCCGGCGCCGGCCGACGGCCCGGTCTGATCGGCACCCGGCGGGACGGACGGTGCTGCCGTCCCGCCGGGTTTGCGGCCCTTGCCACCGGGGGCATTGACGGTGATCCGGTTTGCCAGTAGACCTTGGTGATGGAGGCCCGCGAATGAGGAAAGCACCGCTCACGCTGGAACAACTGCGGGTCGCCGTCGCCGAGGGCGAGATCGACACCGTGGTGCTGGCCCTCGTCGACATGCAGGGCCGGTTGCAGGGCAAGCGGTTCCACGCGCCCTTCTTCCTCGACCAGGTGGTGGAGGGCGGCAGCGAGGGCTGCAACTACCTGCTCGCCGTGGACGTCGACATGAACACCGTCGACGGGTACGCCATGTCGAGCTGGGAACGCGGCTACGGCGACTTCGCGATGGTTCCGGACTTCGCCACGTTGCGCCGGGTGCCCTGGCAGCCCGGCTCCGCACTGCTGCTGGCCGACCTGACCTGGCTCGACGGCTCGGGTGACGTGGTCGCGTCGCCCCGGCAGATCCTGCGCCGACAGTTGGACCGGCTGGCCGAGCACGGGCTGACCGCGTACGCCGGCACCGAGTTGGAGTTCGTGCTGTTCCGCGACTCGTACGAGGACGCCTGGCAGCGCGGCTACCGCGACCTCACCCCGGCCAACCAGTACAACGTCGACTACTCACTGCTCGGCACCGCCCGGGTGGAGCCGCTGCTGCGCCGCATCCGGGTCGAGATGGCCGGCGCGGGGCTCACCCCGGAAAGCGCCAAGGGCGAGTGCAACCTCGGGCAACACGAGATCGCCTTCCGGTACGACGAGGCGGTGGCCTGCGCCGACCACCACGTCATCTACAAGAACGGTGCCAAGGAGATCGCCGCCCAGGAGGGGATGGCGATCACCTTCATGGCCAAGCCGAACGAGCGTGAGGGCAACTCCTGCCACATCCACTTCTCGCTGCGGGACTCCTCCGGCTCGTCGGCGATGCTCGGCGACGGACCGGCGCACCTGTCGCAGACCGGGCAGCGGGTGCTCGCCGGGCTGCTGGCAACCATGCGCGAGTTCAGCCTGCTCTTCGCCCCGAACATCAACTCCTACAAGCGCTACCAGCCGGGATCGTTCGCCCCGACCGCGCTGCGCTGGGGTGTCGACAACCGCACCTGCGCCCTGCGGGTGGTCGGGCACGGGCAGGGCATGCGCGTGGAGAACCGGGTGCCCGGCGCTGACGTCAACCCGTACCTGGCGATCGCCGGGCTGGTCGCCGGGGCGCTGCACGGCATCGACGGAGAGCTGGAGCTGGGTGCGGAGTGCACCGGCAACGCGTACGACGACCCGGAGGCCGAGCGCGTCCCCGGCACCTTGCGCGACGCTCTCGCCCTGTGGGAGGAGTCGACGGTGGCCCGCGAGGCGTTCGGCGCCGAGGTGGTGGCCCACTACGCCAACCAGGCGCGGGTCGAGCTGGCCGCCTTCGACGCCGCTGTGACGGACTGGGAGCTCAAGCGTGGCTTCGAACGCCTCTGACCCCGCGCCAACCCGCCCCACCTCCCGCGATCTTGCACTTTGTGTTGGTGGTTCGTGGAAATTCGCGGCTTTTATCGGTGCAGTAACTGCAAGATCGCGCAGGGGTAGGGGGTAGCGGTGTGACGGTTTTGGTGGATCCGGCTTCCGGGGTCGGGTTTCGGGAGGTTGCGGCGGCCTCTGTGGAGGACGTTGACGCGGCTATCGCGCGGGCGAGCGCCGCGTTTGCTGGCTGGCGGCAGGTGGGGGCGGGGGACCGGGCGCGGTTGCTGCGGCGGTTCGCCGCCGTGGTCGACGCGCATCTGGACGAGTTGGCAGTGCTGGAGGTGCGCAACTCCGGGCACACCATCGGCAACGCCCGATGGGAGGCGGGCAACGTCCGCGACGTCCTGGACTACTACGCCGGTGCGCCCGAGCGGTTGAGCGGGCGGCAGATCCCGGTGCCCGGCGGGTTGGACGTCACCTTCCACGAGCCACTCGGCGTGGTCGGCGTGATCGTGCCCTGGAACTTCCCGATGCCGATCGCCGCCTGGGGGTTCGCCCCGGCGCTCGCCGCCGGCAACACAGTGGTGCTCAAGCCCGCCGAGTTGACCCCGCTCACCGCGCTGCGCCTGGCCGAGCTGGCCCGCGAGGCCGGCCTGCCCGACGGCGTCTTCACCGTCGTCCCGGGCGAGGGCTCGGTGGTGGGGGAGCGGTTCGTCACCCACCCGGCGGTCCGCAAGATCTGCTTCACCGGCTCCACCGAGGTCGGCACCCGGATCATGGCCGGCTGCGCCGCCCAGGTGAAGCGACTCACCCTGGAGCTGGGCGGCAAGAGCGCGAACATCGTGTTCGCCGACGCCGACCTGGAGCGCGCCGCCGCGACCGCGCCGGGCGCGGTCTTCGACAACGCCGGCCAGGACTGCTGCGCACGGTCGCGGATCCTGGTCCAGCGTTCGGTGTACGACAGGTTCCTGGAACTGCTCGAACCGGCGGTACGCGCGGTGCGCGTCGAAGATCCGTCCCGCGACACCGCCGAGATGGGCCCGCTGATCTCCGCCGCCCAACGGGACCGGGTCGCCGGCTACCTCGACGGGGCGAAGATCGCCTTCACGGGCTCCTGCCCGGACGGCCCCGGGTTCTGGCACGCGCCAACCGTGCTGCTGGCCGACTCACCGGCCGACCGGCACTGGCGGGAGGAGATCTTCGGCCCGGTGGTCTCGGTGCTGCCGTTCGACGACGAGGCGGACGCGATCCGGCTCGCCAACGACACCGAGTACGGGCTCTCCGGCTCGATCTGGACCCGGGACGTGGGTCGGGCCCTGCGCCTTGCCCGCGCCGTCGACGCGGGCAACCTCAGCGTCAACTCGCACTCGTCGGTGCGCTACTGGACCCCGTTCGGCGGGATGAAGCGCTCCGGGCTCGGTCGTGAGCTGGGCCCGGACGCGCTGCTTTCCTTCACGGACGTCAAGAACGTGTTCATCGCGACGGAGGAGTGACGCCAGTGCAGGGTCGGTTGCAGGACCGGGTGGCCGTGGTCACCGGAGCGGGCAGCGGCATCGGGTTGGCCACAGTGCGGCGGTTCGCCGCCGAGGGGGCCCGGGTGGTCTGCGTGGACATCGACGTGGCCGCCGGTACGAAAGCCGCCGAGGAGTGCGGCGGCGAGTTCGTGGCCACCGACGTGGCCGACGAGTCGGCGGTGCGCGACCTGTTCGACGGGGTGGCCGACCGGCACGGCCGGGTGGACATCGCGTTCAACAACGCCGGCATCTCGCCGCCCGACGACGACTCCATCCTGGACACCGGCCTGGACGCGTGGGAGCGGGTGCTGCGGGTCAACACCACGAGCGTCTACCTGTGCTGCAAGTACGCCATCCCGCACATGCGTCGGCAGGGCAAGGGCTCGATCATCAACACGGCCTCGTTCGTGGCGTTGATGGGTGCGGCCACGTCGCAGATCGCGTATACCGCGAGCAAGGGCGGGGTGCTGGCGATGACCCGGGAGTTGGGTGTGCAGTTCGCCCGTGAGGGCATCCGGGTCAACGCCCTCTGTCCCGGCCCGGTGGCCACCCCGTTGCTGCTGGAACTCTTCGCCGCCGATCCGGAGCGGGCGGCCCGCCGGCTGGTGCACGTGCCGATGGGACGCTTCGGGCAACCGGAGGAGATCGCCGCCGCGGTGGCGTTCCTGGCCAGCGACGACGCGTCGTTCATGACCGCCGCGCAGTTCGTGGTCGACGGCGGCATCACGGGCGCGTACGTCACGCCCCTGTGAGCGCGAGGAGTGAGCCGGTGTTGCGAGCCCCGCAGTCGCGAACCGTGCCAGCCCTGTGAGCGCGGGGAGTGAGCCGGCTTCGCGAGCCCCGCAGTCGCGAACCCGGCCAGCCCGGCGCCCGCTGATCGGGGTCAGCGCGTACGTCGAACCCGCCGACTGGGCCGTCTGGCGGGGTGTGCGGGCGGTGCTGGTGCCGGAGGCGTACACGCGGGCGGTGGCGGCTGCGGGCGGCCGGGCGGTGGTGCTGCCGCCGGACGACGTGGACGCCGACGTGGTGGCTGTCCTCGACGGGTTGCTGTTGGCCGGTGGTGCGGACGTCGGCCCGGGGCGGTACGGCCAGCCGCCCGACCCCCGTACCGAGGACCGGCCGGACCGGGACGCCGGCGAGTTGACACTGTTGGCCGCCGCGCTCGCCGCCGAGGTGCCGGTGCTGGGCGTGTGTCGGGGGATGCAGTTGCTGGCGGTGGCGTACGGCGGCACCCTGCACCAGCACCTGCCCGACGTGGTGGGTCACGAGGCGCACCGCCCGGCACCCGGGGTGTACGGCGCGCACGCGGTGCGGTTCGCGCCGGGGAGCCTGGCCGCGTCGGTGCTGGCCGGGGTCGACCAGGTCAACTCGTACCACCACCAGGCGGTAGCCGATCCGGGCCGGCTCACGGTGACCGGTTGGGCGGAGGACGGCGTGGTCGAGGCGGTGGAGGACCCGGCCCTGCCGTTCGTGCTCGGGGTGCAGTGGCATCCGGAGAACGAGTTGGACCCCGCCCCGATCCCGGCGTTGGTGCGGGCGGCCGGCCGGCGGGTGTGACTGAGATCGCCCCCGCCCGTCGATGGCCCCGGTGGGAGGATCGACGCATGGGCAAGGTCTATCCGGAGATCGACTCTCGACTACGTGACTTCATCGTGGCCCAACCGCTCTTCTTCGTGGCGACCGCCCCGTCCGGGGTCGAGGGGCACGTCAACGTGTCACCGAAGGGCATGCGGGGCACCTTCGTGATCCTCGGCCCGCACCGCGTGGCCTACCTCGACTATCACGGCAGTGGGGCGGAGACCATCGCCCACCTGCGGGACAACGGCCGGATCACGCTGATGTTCTGTGCCTTCGACGGCCCACCGAAGATCGTCCGGTTGCATGGTCGGGGCAGCAGCGTCGCGGTCACCGAAGACGCCTTCGCCGATCGACTCGCCGAGTTTCCCGCACCGCCGGATGTCCACGCCGTCCGGGCGGTCATCACCGTCGAGGTGGAGCGGGTCAGTGACTCCTGCGGATATGCGGTGCCTCTCATGGACTTCCGGGCCGAACGCGATTTGTTACTCACCTCACACTCCCGCCGCAGCGCCGATGATCTGGTCGTCTACCGGGCCACCAAGAATGCGGCAAGCATCGACGGGCTGCCGGTCTTCTGACTCGTCAGAGCGCTTCTGCCGCCGCCGTTCGACACCGTCAACCACCCGCACTGTCCGGTGCCCGACGGCCCCGGCGTACGTAACCAGCGTCCATCGCCCGTAATGCGTTACGTTGCTGGTCCGCTGGGGTACAAGTCGAGGCACAGCGGGTGAAGATCAACGGTCGAGGGGTACGGCCGGGGCGGGGAGGCTGCATGAGCTCGGCCCAGGGGGGCGCGGACATCGGGCATCCGGCCCTGTCCGGTCGCGAGACCCCGCCGATGCTGGCGGCCGCGTTCGCGGCCGGCGGCGAGATGGGCGAGCGGTTGGCCTCCTTCGACTGGTCCTCCGGCCCCCTGGGCGGGCCCGGTCAGTGGCCCCCGGCGCTCTCCAACGCCGTCGGGATGATGCTCGCCTCCAGCGCGCCGATCGTCATGTTCTGGGGCGACGAGCAGTTGGCCTTCTACAACGACGCCTACCGGCCGACCATCGGCGGCAAACACCCGGACGTGATCGGCCGACCGGCCCGCGCGAACTGGGCGGAGACCTGGGCGGTGCTCGGCCCCCTGCTCGACAACGTCCGGAGCACCGGCCGCTCCTACCGGGGCGAGGACCACCCCTTTCTGCTGGACCGGTACGGCTTCGTCGAGCAGACCTACTTCAACGTCTCGTACGACCCGATCCGCGGTGACGACGGCTCGGTCAGTGGCGTCTACTGCATCGTCAGCGAGACCACCGGGCGGGTGCTCGGCGAGCGTCGCCTGCGCGCGCTGGCCGAACTGGGTGCCGAGCTGAGCGACATCGGCAACGCCACTGAGCTGGGCCGGACCGCCGCCGAGGTGCTCGGCCGGCACGAGGCCGACGTGCCGTTCGCCCTGATCTACCTGGCAGACGGCAGCGACCAGCTCACCCTGGCCGGTTGCACCGGCACCACCCCGCCCGCCGCCGACGTCACGGCGCAGGTGTCGGCCCGGCTCAGCGCCGATGACGCGCCCGCCACGATCGAGGTCACCGCGCTGCTCGACGCGCTGCCGGTCGACGCCGCAGACCAGGCCCTCGTGCTGCCGCTCACGGCGACCAACCAGACGGTCGGCGCGCTGGTCGTCGGCGTGGCCCGTCAGTTGCCGCTCGGCGACGACTACCGCGACTTCCTCGACCTGGTCGCCGCCCAGATCTCCCGGGCGGTCGGCACCCAGCGGGCGTACGAGCAGGAACGGGCCCGCGCCGCCGAACTGGCAGCGCTGGACCGGGCGAAGACCAACTTCTTCGCCAACGTCAGCCACGAGTTCCGCACCCCACTGACCCTGGTGCTCGGCCCGCTGGAGGACATGCTGGCCGATCCGGCGCTGCCCCCCACCGACACCGACCGGCTCACCATGATGCACCGCAACGCGCTGCGCCTGCTCAAGCTGGTCAACACGGTGCTGGACTTCTCCCGGCTGGAGTCCGGTAGGCTCGCCGCCCGCTACCAGCCCACCGACCTCGCCGATTACACCGCCCGGCTGGCCAGCACCTTTCGCTCGGCCACCGACCGGGCCGGGTTGCGACTGGTGGTGGACTGTCCGCCGCTGCCGATGCCGGTCCACGTCGACCGGGACATGTGGGAGAAGGTCGTCCTCAACCTGGTGTCGAACGCTGTCAAGTTCACCTTCGACGGCGAGATCCGGGTGCGGGTCCGGGCCGTGGAGGGCGCTGCCCGGCTGGAGGTGACGGACACCGGCATCGGGATCGTGACGGACGAGCTGCCGCACGTCTTCGAACGGTTCCACCGGGTTCCCGGGGCGCGGGCACGTACCCACGAAGGCACCGGCATCGGCCTCGCGCTGGTCCGGGAACTAATCGAGATGCACGGCGGCGAGGTCGGGTTGACGAGCCAGATCGACGTGGGCAGCACCTTCACGGTGACCGTTCCCTTCGGCTCGGCGCACCTGCCGGCGGACCAGGTGGCGGCGTTCGACCCGCTGCCGGTGGGTGAGCCCCAGCAGGCCCGGCTCTTCGTGGCGGAGACCGCGCTGTGGGCCGGCGTCGCGTCGACATCGGACCTCGACCATCAGCCGTCGGAGGGCGTCTCGGCCGGCCGGATCCTGGTCGTCGACGACAACGCCGACCTACAGGAGCACGTCAGCCGGCTGCTCTCCCCGACCTGGGACGTGGTCACCGCGAACGACGGGCTCGAAGCCCTGCCGCTGGCCCGCGAGGGCGGGTTCGACCTGGTGCTCACCGACGTGATGATGCCCCGGCTGGACGGGTTCGGGCTGGTGAGCGCGCTGCGCGCGGACCCGCGTACCCGGCATGTGCCGATCGTGCTGCTCTCCGCCCGCGCCGGCTCCGCGGAGGAGGTCGCCGGCCTCGCCGTCGGCGCCGACGACTACCTCACCAAGCCGTTCTCCGCGCAGGAGCTGGTCGCCCGGGTCCGGGCCAACGTCGAGCTGGGCCAGCTGCGCGGGCAGATCATCCGCCGGCTCCGCGCGCTGGCCGACGCGGCGGTGGCGGTGAACTCCGCCCGATCCACAGCCGACGTGCTCCAGGTCGCCGCCCGGCACGCGTTGAGCCTCGCCGAGGCGGCCCGGGTGGTCGTCTCCGCGGCCGAGGCGCGCTTCGAGGCGGACGGCGGCGGCACCACCGCCGCCGACCCGTCGTTCGTGGCCGAGCTGACCGGCACCGCCGGCAAGCAGCTCGGTGAGCTGCGGGTCTGGCGGGCAGCCGGCGACGAGGCGCAGGCCGACGACGCCGCGTTGACCGAGCTGGCCCGGCTCGTCGGGGTGCGACTGGAGAACGCCCAGCTCTACGAAGCCGAACACCGCATCGCCACCACCCTGCAGCACAGCCTGCTGCCCCGGTCGCTGCCTCAACTGCCCGGCGCGGTGATCGCCAGCCGCTACCTGCCCGGCAGCGCCGACGTCGAGGTCGGTGGCGACTGGTACGACGCGATCGCGCTCAACGGCGACGAGCTGGTGCTGGTCATCGGCGATGTGGTCGGTAAGGGCGTCCGGGCCGCCGCGGCGATGGGGCAGCTGCGCAACGCGCTGCGGGCGTACGTGCTGGAGGGGTTCGACCCGGGTGAGTCGCTGACCCGGCTCAACCGGCTGGTCGGCTCCACCGAGGGCCGCTCCTTCGCGACGGTGGTCTGCCTGCTGTTCAACCCCGGCACCGGGCGGCTGCGATACGCGAGCGCCGGTCACCCGTCCCCACTGTTGATCACCGGAGGCGACGTGGCGTTCCTGCACGACCGGGCGCTCGGCCCACCTGTCGGCGCGCTCCGCAACGCGACGTACGAGTCGGTGGAGGGCGAGTTGCCGGCCGGCACTCGACTGCTGCTCTACACCGACGGGCTGGTCGAGGACCGTCAGCTCGGCATCGATGCCGCACTGGCCCAGTTGCGCATCGACGCGGCCACCCCGAGCGAGCACGTGGTGGACCTGATCGACGCGGTGGTCGAGCGGGTCACCGGGCGGCCGCGCCGCGACGACGTGGCGGTTCTCGCCCTGGAGGCGGCGGAGCCGAACCGCTTCGCGCTGCGGCTACCGGCGGACCCGACCCGGCTCAGCGTGCTCCGCAAGCGGTTGGAGGATTTCCTCGTCGCGCACTCCGTCGGCGAGACCGACAGGTTCGACCTGACGGTTGCCGTCTCCGAGGCCGCCGCCAACGCCATCGAACACCCGGTCCACCCCGCCGAGGCCATGATCAGTGTGGAGGTGGCCATCGACGGTCGGACGGTGACCGCCACCGTGCGCGACAGCGGGCAGTGGCGGGAGTCGACCGGTTCCGGCTTCCGGGGCCGCGGCCTGGACCTGATCAGAGCGCTGGGTGAACTGTCGGTACGGCGTACCGCCGAGGGCACCGAGGTGACGCTGCGCCGGCAGTTGCAGGACTGACCGCGCGCCCGGCGGCGGCCGGCTGCCTAGGCCGGGTCGAGCCAGCCCTGTTCGCCGAGGCCGGAGATTTCCAGCACCCGACGGACCTGCCGGGACGGGCGGACTCTGAGCCGTCCCGAAAACTCCTGGGCGAGGCGGACCAGGGCGTGGATGGCGGCCGAGTCGAAGAAGGTCACCGCACTCAGGTCGAGAGTGATCTTCCTGGCGGCGGGCTCGCGCAGCGCGGTCTGGAGCATCGTGTCAGCGGTCGCCATGTCGACCTCGCCGGCCACCACGACGTGGAGGTGGTCACCGTCGATCTCTGCGCTGGCGGAGAAGACGGGTGGTGCTCCTCCTTGATCCACGCTGACACCATGGCACAGCGACCCTGGCAGGGCAACAACCTCCACCGGGCGGCCGTGGCGCGGGTCACCAGCGGCCCCGGCGATAGGCTTGCGGCATGACCGTCCGTCCGCCGCTGACACCAGGCACGCTCTCCCCGATGCGACCGGTGCCGTCCCAGATCGCCCGACCGGAGTACGTGGGCAAGACGCGTCCGCGGGAGTGGCGTGGCTCGCACGTGCAGACGCCGGAGACCATCGAGAAGATGCGGATCGCCAGCCGGCTCGCCGCCAAGGCGACCCAGCTCGCCGGCGAGCACTGCAAACCCGGCGTGACCACTGACGAGATCGACAAGGTGGTGCACGAGTTCCTCTGCGACCATGGCGCGTACCCGTCGACGCTGGGCTACAAGGGCTTCCCGAAGTCCTGCTGCACCAGCCTCAACGAGGTCATCTGCCATGGCATCCCGGACACCACGGTCCTGCACGACGGCGACATCATCAACATCGACGTGACCGCGTACATCGGTGGGGTGCATGGTGACACCGATGCCACCTTCTGCGTGGGCGAGGTCAGCGAAGAGGCCCGGCTGCTGGTCGAGCGGACCCACGAGGCGATGATGCGCGGCATCCGCGCCGTCGCCCCGGGACGCCAGATCAACGTGGTGGGACGCGTCATCGAGTCGTACGCCAAGCGGTTCGGTTACGGCGTGGTGCGCGACTTCACCGGCCACGGCATCGGTGAGGCCTTCCACAGCGGCCTCTACGTGCCGCACTACGACAGCCCGCGCCCCACCGACATCATGGAGCCCGGCATGACGTTCACCATCGAGCCGATGATCACCCTCGGCACCTACCAGTACGACATGTGGGACGACGGGTGGACAGTGGTCACCAAGGACCGCAAGTGGACGGCGCAGTTCGAGCACACCATCGTGGTGACCGACGACGGCCACGAGATCCTGACCCTTCCGTGAGCGCGAGGAACGCAGCGCAGCGGAGTCCCGCAGTCACGAACGAAGGGCAGGCGCCGTGACCGACACCCCAGCGGCGCTGCGCGAGGCGCACCACGCGGACGTCTCCGGCGGCTGGCTGCGCCCGGCCGTGTTCGGCGCGATGGACGGCCTGGTCACCAACATCGCCCTGATCGCCGGCGTCGGCGGCGGTGGAGTGTCGCCTCGCAGCATCGTGCTCACCGGCACCGCCGGCCTCGTCGCCGGTGCGATCTCGATGGGCCTCGGCGAGTACACCAGCGTGCGCTCCGCCAACGAGCAGGTCGCCGCCGAGGTGGCCAAGGAACGACGGGAACTGGAACGGCACCCCGAGGCGGAGGCCCGGGAGCTGGCCGACGCGTGGGTGGCCCGGGGCCTGCCCCGGGACCTCGCCACCCAGGTGGCCGAGGCGGTGCGGCGCGACCCGGAGGAGGCGCTGCGGGTGCACGTCCGCGAGGAGCTGGGCGTCGACCCCGACGACCAGCCCAGCCCGTGGGCCGCGGCGATCTCGTCGTTCCTGTTCTTCTCGATCGGCGCGCTGGTCCCGCTGCTGCCGTACCTGCTCGGCGCCACCGAACTGTGGCTGGCGCTCGCCGTCGGCGGGCTCGGGCTGTTCGCCGCAGGTGCCGTGGTGGCCCGCTTCACCCACCGTCCCTGGTGGACGAGCGGGCTGCGCCAGCTGCTGCTGGGCGCCGCGGCGGCCGGCGCCACCTACCTGATCGGCTCGCTGATCGGCGTACCGGGCGGGCTGTGACGCGCCTCAGGTGCTGAGCAACTCGTCTATCGTGCCGTCGACCGCACGACCACGGGCGGCCAGCTCCTCGGCCTGCCGGGCCAGCACCACACCCACCTCGGTCATGTCCGCCCCGGCCAACCCGGTGCGCCGCACCGCGTCCCCCGGGTCCCGGAAGTAGGTGCGACTCAGCAGACCGGTCACCGTGGCCGCCGCCAGCCGGGCCTCGGCGAGCATCAGCAGAGCCTGATCGGTCTCGTACCACTCGGCCAACCGGGCCGCGCGGGAGTGCGCCGCGCTGCCCCTGTACCACGCCTGGCGAGCCGCGGTGCTGAACTCCGCCGGCCGGGCCCGGGCCAGCCGGCCGAGGTGCTCGTCGCGCAGCGTCCGCAACCAGCCCGTCGGATCGTGCAACGCCTGCGTGGTGACGTACCGGTCGGCGGTCAGCGGCCAGAGCGGGGAGAGCACCCGCGCCTGGGCCAGGTAATCCTCGGCCGCGGCCACGGTCAGGTCGACGAGCACCCCGTCGACCCGCCGGGTGGCCGGCGACGGGCCGGTCCCGGGCCGATAGGTGACCACCAGCAATCCGGCCTCGCGGTCCCCGCCGCCGTCGTCGTCCCCGTGCGCCAGAGGCCCGTGTACGGCGATCGCGAGCGTGTCGGCCGGGAACCGCCGCCGGACTGCCTCGGCGACCCGCTCCGCGACCGTCCACCGTCGATCGTCGAGGCCCCGGAACCCCGGCTCACTCCTCGCGCTCACGGAACCACCTCGCCTTAACTACCGAGCGTCAGCCTAGCCAGCCGACGGCGGCGCTTCGGGCGCGCCGCGCCCGGTCGGGGCCAGCCGGAAGATGTGGATCTCCCGGCCACCGGCCCGCTGCACGTACGTGTGGTACGCGGGCCACGCGCTGACCAACAGCTGCCACAACCGGTCCCGTTCGGCGCCGGAGGCCCGCTGGGCCCGCACCGCGACCCGCCGGCCCTTCACGTCCACCTCGGCGGCCGGATCGGCGAGCAGGTTCATCGCCCAGCCGGGGTGGTGGGTCTGCCCCCAGTTGGAGCCGATCACCACGTACGCGTCGCCGTCGGGCACGTAGAGCAGCGGATTGCTGCGGGGCTTGCCGGAGCGGCGACCCGTTGTGGTGATGAGTAGGGAGGGGAGCAGGCCGAGCGCTACCACCCGACCCCGGGTGAGTCGACCAACCATCCGGTCGGCCGGAACCAGCAGACGCGCGGTGGCGCCGAACCAGCGATGGTGACCGACTCGACGGACGACATTCCTGAGCACTGACACGCCGGTCAGTCTGCCGGCTGCCCGGCCCCGGCGGCACCCCCACGCGGTCCACTTTCGGTTGCCCGGCGGACCGGTCAGTCCAGCCGCCGTTCGATGGGCAGTCGGGCCCGGGTGAACAGGCCCGCCCCGAGCATCGCCACCACCGGCACCAGCACCAGGACCCCGAGCGCGGGCCACGGCACCAGAAAGGGGTACGGATCGGATATCGGCCAGTCACTGGCGTACTGCCGGTTCACCGAGACCAGCACGATCGCGGCGGTACCGAGCCCGGCCACGATGCCGAGCACCGAACCGATACCGGCGATGACCCCGGCCTGGCAGATCGCCAGCAGCCGGCGTACCGCTGGGGCCGCGCCGACGGCCGCGAGGGTGGTCAGTTCGGCGCGTCCCTCGGCGGCGGCGAGCGCGGTGGCGATCCCGGCCGCCCCCACGGTGATCAGCCCGGCCGCCGCCGCGAGCAGCAGGAGCAACGGTGAGACGTCGCGTGGGGCGCCTCCGTACTCGACGTTCAGCGAGAACGTCCCGAAGGAACGCAGCGCGGCGGAGAACCGCGCCTGTTGCTCCTCGTCCGGCGGGTTCGTGGTGCCGACCACCCAGCCAGCCGGGAACCAGCTCATGTCGAGTTGTCGGGCCGCGTGGGTGGACAGCAGCAGGCGGGAGGAGCCCGACGCCTGGGGCAGCGCGTACCCCGGCAGGTCGCGGACGACGGTGGCCGGAGTGTCCGTTTTTCCGTCCGTGCTGAAGACGCGGACGGTCACCAGGCCGTCGTGCAGGTAGCGCGGGTCGGTCACCACCACGCCACCGGCATGCAGCACCGCCGTGGCGGCGGCGGTCGTCGCCGGGTCCGCGCCGGTGAGCAGTGGCAGCGCGAAGCCGTCGTCCACCCCGGGCAGGACGTAGCCGCCGTAGGAGTCGGCCTCGCGGATCTGGCAGCGTGGGTCGGCCCGCGCCTCCTGGCGGTGTGCGGCGGGAAGACTGTCGCCGGGCTGAAACGGACAGGCTCGGCTCGGCGGGAGGACGGGCGCCACGTCGCAGTAACGGGCACCCGTCGGGTCGCAGTTGGGCTCGTACACGGTGGCTACCGCGTCGACCCCCAACTGGTCCCGGGCCGCGTCGGCGACCTGTGCCAGGGTGGGCTGGCCGTCCGGCCGGTTGGCGTGCACCAGCATGTGACCGGTCGGCAGCGCCGGCCGGTAGGCGCGCGCGTCGCGGGCGCCGTCGCTGGCCAGGTATCCGCCGAGGGCGACGCTGCTGGCGACGGCGGCCATCACGGCGCAGATGGCCGGTGCCGCGGCGGCCCGGTTGCGGCTGGCATCGCGCAGTGCGATCCGTGGCGCCAGCGGCAGCACCCGGCCGAGGCGGGCGAGCGCCCCGAGCAGCGTGGGCGTGCAGCAGACCAGGCCCAACTCGCCGAGGATCAGCCCGGTGAGAACCACCGCCGGGGAAGTCTGGGTGGCTCCGAACGCCGCCAGCCCCGCCCCGCCGACCACCAGTGCCAGTCCGAGAGCCAACCACCGGCCCGGGGATTTCGCCGGGGTGCGTCGTCCGGCGAGCCCGGCGCTGACGTCCTGCCGGGCGGCGGTCCAGGCCGGTGCCAGCGCGGCGAGCACTCCGGCCAGCACCGCGACGCCACCGAGCAGGGCCAGCGCACTCGGCCAGCAGCGGTAGCCGCCGAAACGGGCGCTGAAGACGTACTGCTCCATCAGCGGGCGACCGGCGAACGCCGCGCTGACGCCGACCAGCAGGCCGGCGGCGGCCCCCAGCACGCCCAACACCACACCGTCGGCCAGCACGACGCGGCGAAGCTGGGCGGCGTCCCCGCCCGCCACCGCGACCAGCGCCAGATCCCGTCGTCGGCGACGGACGCCGACGGCGAAGGCCGGCCCGACCAGCAGGACGACCTCCAGAAGCCCGAGGCCCGCGATGAGGACGCCGGTGCTCAGGTCGTTGGCGCCGCTCTGCCTGATCGCACCGAACCACGTCCGGTCCGCTGTGGTCCCCGAGCCGAGCGGGCTTCGGGCGGTGACCACCACCCCCCGCTCGTTGAGCCGGGACACCAGCGCGGCGTCCACTGCTCCGGGCAGGTCCGCCAGCCAGACGCTGTCCGGTTCCGGGCCGGTCGCCTGCACGGCCCCCGGGTGCAGCGCCACGACCGGCCCGAGGTCGTCGGGAAATTCGACCACCCCCACGACTGTGTACGCCCTGCTTCCGTCGGCGGTGGCCACGGCGTGGCCGAGGCGCAGGCCCAGGCGGCGCAGCGCCACCGGACTGACGGCTACCTCACCGGCCTGCTGTGGTGCCCGGCCGGCCCGGAACCGCACCAGCCCTCGGGCCAACGGGTCGGTGAGGTCCAGCGCCCGCCCGGCCACGGCCTCGTCGCGGCGCGGGCCGCGCAGTGTCAGCGGGACGCGGGGACGAAGCTCGGTCACCCGGCTGCCCGGCCCCAGCAGGGTGGTCATCTGGGCGGCGGTGACCCGCGCGGGAGGCTCGCCGTCCTGCGTGGACCATGCCTCACCCCAGTCGTCCTGCCGCACCGGGCTGCTGGCGATCCACTGCAACTCCGCGTCGGCCACGCCGAGCCGGCGGTCGACGCGTTCCTGTGGGGTCAGCTCGGCCATGTCGTAGCTCGCCGCCAGGAAGGCGAGCGCCGCCACCGGCAGGGCGATCATCGCGAGCACCAGGGCCGTCCGCCGCCGGGACCGGCGTGACTCCCGCCGGGCGATTCGCAGCGCGGCCCGCCAGGAGCCGGTCAGCTCGGCGAACCGCCGCCGGCCGACCGGGGCGGTTGGCGTGACCGGCCGCGGCGTCGCGGTGCCGGCCCGACCGAGGGCCCGCATCGGACGGCGAACGGTCACCGGTCGCTGCCGGACAGCAGTTGCTCGACACTGCCCAGCGGTGCCGTCGTGTCGACCAGCACGCCGTCGCGGAGGAACACCACCCGGTCCGCCCAGCCGGCGTGCCGTGCCTCGTGGGTGACCAGCACCCCGGCGGCGCCCGCGTCGATCCGGCGGCGCAGCAGGTGCAGCACCGCCTCACCGGTCTGGGAGTCCAACGCCCCGGTGGGCTCGTCGGCGAGGACCAGCCGACGGTCGCCCACCAGCGCGCGGGCGATGGCCACCCGCTGCTGCTGCCCGCCGGAGAGCTGGTCTGGGAAACGGTCTCCCAACGCGGGCAGCCCCACCTCGGTGAGTGCTGTCATGGCCAGTGCGCGGGCCCGACGTCCGCTGGTCCCGTCGAGTTCCAACGGGAGCGCCACGTTCTCCAGCGCGCTCAGACTGCCCAGCAGGTTGAGCTGCTGGAAGATGTAGCCGATCCGACGGCGGCGCAGTTGGGCCAGCCCGCGGCGGTCCAGGGCCCCCAGCGGTTGCCCCTCGACCCGGACCTCGCCGCCGGTCGGACGGTCCAACCCACCGGCGAGAGCCAGCAGTGTCGATTTGCCGGAGCCGGACGGTCCCATCACGGCGACCAGCTCGCCGGGCCGGACGACCAGGCTGACGCCGCGCAGCGCGTGCACCGCCGCCGGCCCGGCACCGTGGGTGCGGTGGACGGCGCGTAGCTCCAGCACCGCGTCGTCCGATCCGCTCACCGTCTTGCCTCCTCGCCGGCCCATCGAGCCGCGTCCCGCGCGTCGGCGTCATCGGGTCGGGTAGCGGGAGGCGCCGGGCCGCTGGGTTGGTGCCGGACCAGACTGGTCTCGCAGTGGTCCAGCCAGCGCACCTCGGCCTCGGCCTGGAACACCATCGAGTCCAGCACGAGGCGCCAGGGAAGGTCCTCCGGCCGGTTGCTGCCGTACTTCAACCGGGTCAACTCCTGAAGGGCCCGCATCGTCGCGCTGCGTTGGGCCTGCACCACCGACCGGACGTCGACCCCCGGGGTGGTCAGCGCCAGCGCCAGTTTGATCGCCAGTTCGTCACGGGGGCGGTCGTTACGACTGATCGGGGTGGCGAACCACAGCGCCAGGTCCGCCCGGCCAGCGTCGGTGATCTCGTACGGGCGCTGCCCGCCCTCGCTCTCCGGCAGCGGGCGCACCAGACCGTCCCGTTCCAGCCGGGACAACGTGGTGTAGACCTGCCCGATGTTCAGCGGCCAGGTCGAGCCGGTCGACTCCTCGAACGCGGCGCGCAGCTGGTACCCGTACATCTGGCCGCGTTCGAGCAGGGCGAGCAACCCGTGACGGATGGACATGGCAACGGAGTATGCATACCTGGTATGCGTACCGCAACCGGAGTGGACGGGTTCAGGTTGGTCGTCCGGGAAACGGGACAGTCAGCGGGGTCAGCCCGGCCGTCTTCCGCCACCGGGTGGCCCGCACGGCGTACTCGACCAGGGCGGCCAACGCCTGGTCCCGGTCGGCCCCGGTGGTGGATGCCAGGGCAGCCCGCCAGTGCGCGGCCGTGCGCTCCTCCACCTCGGCGGCGAGCCGCAGGGCGCTGGCCCGGTCGGTGACCGGGAACGGCAGGGCGTACCCGGCGCGGTCCGGCGGAACGACGCCGCCGGCCGTGGTGAGCTGCACCACCAGCGCGTCGCGCCGGCGTCGATGCGCGGCCTCCGCCTGGCGTGCCGCGTCCCGCGCAGCTCCGCTGAGCCGGACACCGATCCGTCCGTAGGCGTAGATGGCCGCGTACTCGGCGGACAGGGCGGAGGCTAGTGCCTCCCCGGCGGACGGCTGCCTCACTTCAGTGCCTCCTGGTGGGTTGCCCGGGCGGCGACTATCGACCCGAGCAGCGCCGCCCGCTCCGCGGGCGCAGCGGCGCAGGCGGCGGCGGCGGACTGCTGGGCGGTCTTCTCCAGCGCCCGCAGGGCGGCGCGCGCGCCGTTCGGATCGGCGGCCGGGGCGGTGGTCGGGGTGGCGGGGGCCGCCGACGGCACTGTCACGCCGATCACCCGGGCCAGCTCGGTGGCGTGCGCGGTGTGCGTCTCGGCGATCGGGTTGAGCCGGTCGGCGAGCTCGGGGTGGGCGGTCGCGGTCGCCCGGTACGCGGCGGCCAGCGCGAGTGACTCGTCCACCATCGGCCGCAGCGGGTCGGGCGGTGGGGTCGGTTGGTCGTCGCGGTCGAAAAGATCACAGCCGGTCAGCGGCGTCACGGCGCCGCCGAGCACCAGCAGCGCCCCGACGCTCAGGAGCTTTCGCCGGGAATGTCCGGATGCTTGGTCGCGCTGTGTCGTTCTGCCGATCCCCACCGGACAAGTCAACACCATCCGTGCCGCTCCGGGGGTCACCGGCGTCGGTGCGCCGCCCGGTCCGCCGCCCGGCAGGCGCGTTACGCTCTGCGCAACCACCGGCGTGTCCACTCCGGTGGCGTGCCGGCATGGCGGGAACACCGGTCCCCGTCGACCAGGGAGAGGGTGCGGAGATGACGCAGCGTGGCCGTGCCACCAGGCCGACGGGTCAGCCCCGCGGTGCTGCGGGCCCCCGCGGCGGTGACCTCGCCGCGCGGCGGGACCGACTGCGGGCCGTGATCGAGCCAGTGGTCAACGACGCCGGCTACGACCTGGAGGACCTGTCGGTCTCCCGGGCCGGCCGCCGGCACGTGGTGCGCGTGATGGTGGACACCGACGGCGGGATCGACCTGGACGCCGTCGCGGACGTCTCCCGCAAGGTCTCGGCCGCGCTGGACGCCGCCGAGGAAACCGGTGGCGACATCGTCGCCGGCGAGTACCAACTGGAAGTCAGCTCGCCCGGCGTCGACCGGCCGCTCACCCTGCCCCGTCACTGGCGGCGCAACGTGGGCCGACTGGTGAAGGTCACCGTCCGGGGCGCGGCCACGCTGCCCGGCCAGCGCGGCGAACAGCCCGCCGGTGACCGTCAGCTGACCGGCCGGGTGGTCGCGGCCGACGACGAGGGCGTGCACCTGGAGACCGACGACGGCCGCGCCGCCTGGGCGTACGCCCAGCTGGGCCCCGGCCGTGTGCAGGTCGAGTTCACCCGGCTCGCCGAGCTCGGTGAGCCGGAGGACGAGTTCGACGACGCGGACGATTCCGACGAGTTCGACGATTCAGACGACATCGACGACGAAGATGATGTGGAGGACGAGGAGAGGTGAACATCGACCTCGCGGCGCTGCGCGCACTCGAGCGCGAGCGGGAGATCCCGTTCGACACGATTCTCGCGGCGATCGAGACCGCGTTGCTGACCGCCTACCGGCACACCGACGGGGCCGAACCGTACGCACGGGTGGAGATCGACCGCAGGTCGGGCGCCGCCCTGGTGTACGCCCAGGAGATGGATGCCGACGGCAGCCTGGTGCGGGAGTGGGACGACACCCCGCACGATTTCGGCCGGATCGCCGCCATGACCGCCAAGCAGGTGATCCTCCAGCGGTTGCGGGAGGCCACCGACGAGGTGCACTTCGGTGAGTACGTCGGCCGTGAGGGTGACCTGGTCACCGGCGTGGTGCAGGCGCACGAGACGCGTACTGAGAAGGGCATCGTCAGCGTCGACCTGGGCAAGCTGGAGGGCGTGCTGCCGCAGTCCGAGCAGGTGCCCGGCGAGCGGTACGCGCACGGCGAGCGGGTCCGTTGCGTCGTGGTGCACGTGGCCAAGGGCATGCGTGGGCCGCAGATCACCCTGTCCCGGTCGCACCCGGCTCTGGTCAAGAAGCTCTTCGCGCTGGAGGTGCCGGAGATCGCCGACGGCATCGTCGAGATCGGTGCGATCGCCCGTGAGGCGGGCCATCGCACGAAGATCGCCGTGCGCTCCACCACCCCCGGGGTGAACGCCAAGGGCGCCTGCATCGGCCCGATGGGTCAGCGGGTGCGTGCCGTGATGAGCGAGCTGCACGGTGAGAAGATCGACATCATCGACTGGTCGGACGACCCGGGCACCTTCGTCGGCAACGCGTTGTCGCCGGCCAAGGCGCTGCGGGTCGAGGTGGTCGACCTGGCCAACCGCGCCGCCCGGGTGACGGTTCCCGACTTCCAGCTCTCGCTCGCCATCGGTCGGGAGGGGCAGAATGCCCGACTCGCGGCCCGATTGACCGGTTGGCGGATCGACATTCGGTCCGATGCGGAGCAGACCGCACCGGCAGCGCGTGGGGTAACTGATCACGTGCGGGAGCCGGGCGGCGCGATCTCGGGCAGCTAGGGGTAGACTTCCTCCAGTGGTACGACGCGCGCTGCCGGAGCGCACCTGTGTGGGTTGCCGGCAACGTGCGCCGGCCAGCGAATTGCTGCGGATCGTCGCGGTCAGGGACGAGGCTGGTCACAGCCTCCGGCCTGATCCGCGCCGCAGGCTGCCGGGTCGGGGAGCGAACATGCACCCGGATCCGGCCTGCTTCGCGCTGGCGGTGCGGCGCCGCGCCTTCGGGCGTGCGTTGCGCAGCACCGAGGTCCTCGACCACGGTGCGCTGGCGGAGCACGTCGATGCGCCAACCACTACGTCCGGTCAGCCCGACCGGGCGAGGGTCGCTAGCAGGGTAGGACGACCGACATGAGCACACGATGAAGTCCCTGAAATGACCAGGCTTCAAGTGCACGAGTGAGGTCGCTGCGGGTGCTGCCCGCACGACCTCGGAGTGAGGAGTGCAGTGGCAGGCAAGGCCCGCGTTCACGAGCTTGCAAAAGAGCTCGGGGTCGAGAGTAAGACCGTTCTCGCCAAGTTGAAGGAAATGGGCGAGTTCGTGAAGTCCGCGTCCAGCACCGTCGAGGCGCCTGTCGCCCGGCGGCTGCGTAACGCATTCGTCGCGTCCGCCGGAGCCCCGGCTCCGGCCGCCCCGTCGGCGCCCGCGTCGACGCCGGCTTCAAACCCGACCCCGACGCCAACCCCGGCCCCGGGCGCGCCCCGGGTCTCGGCCAAGCCGATGCCGCCTCGGCGGCCGGCCGCGCCGGCACCCGGTCCCAAGCCCAAGGGTCCGGTTCCCGGTGCCCCGCAGTCGGCGACCCCGGTCGCCAAGCCGGCGAGTGCCCACGACATCGAGGTGGCGGCCGCGGAGGCGCGTGCCGCCGCGCTGAAGGCTGAGCAGGAGGCCGCGGTCAAGGCCGCGCAGGCCGCCCGCCAGCAGCAGCGGGACAACCCCGTTCGCCGGGAGCCTCCGGCCGACGGCGGTAACCGTCCCGGCCCTCGGCCCGGTCCCGCGGCGATGCCGCCCCGTCCCGGTTCCCCGGCAGCTCGTCCGAGCACGCCGGCTCCGGGTCCGGGTGCCCGCCCCGGCGGTCGTCCGCCGGCGCGTGGCGCCGGTAACAACCCGTTCGGCATCCAGGGTGGCCAGCAGCAGCGGCCCCCGGCCGCCGGTGCGGGTGGCCCTCGGCCCAACACCCCGGCGGGCATGCCGCCGCGGCCGAGCCCGAACTCCATGCCGCCGCGGCCCAGCCCGGCGTCCATGCCGAGCCAGCGCCCGGCTGCTGGTCGTCCCGGCCCCGGTGGCGCTGGTCGCCCCGGTGGCGGTGGCGCCGGTCGTCCCGGTGGCGGTGGCGGTGGTTTCCGTGGCGGTCCCGGCGGTGGCGCCGGTGGCGGTGGCGGTTACCGCGGCGGCCCTGGTGGCGGCGCGGGTGCCGGCGGTGGCGGTGGCTACCGTGGCGGTCCCGGTGGCGGTGGCGGTGCTCCCGGTGGCGGTTTCCGTCCGGGTGGTCCGGCCGGTGGCGGCGGTCGTCCGGGTGCGGGCGGTCGTGGCCGTGGCGGCGGCGCCGCGGGTGCCTTCGGGCGTCCGGGTGGTCGGCCGACGCGCGGTCGCAAGTCCAAGAAGCAGCGCAGACAGGAGTTCGACAACCTGTCGGCTCCGACCATGAGCTCGGGTGCTCCCCGGGGTCAGGGTCAGGTCGTCCGGCTCTCCCGTGGCGCCTCGCTGTCGGACTTCGCCGACAAGATCAACGCCAACCCGGGTTCGCTGGTCCAGGAGATGTTCAACCTGGGCGAGATGGTGACCGCGACCCAGTCCTGTTCTGACGACACCCTGCACCTGCTGGGTGAGCACCTGGGCTTCGACATCCAGATCGTCAGCCCGGAGGACGAGGACCGCGAGCTGCTCGCGCAGTTCAACATCGACCTCGACGCGGAGGTGGCCGAGGAGCGTCTGGTCAGCCGTGCGCCGGTGGTGACCGTCATGGGTCACGTCGACCACGGTAAGACCAAGCTGCTCGACGCCATCCGTAAGGCGAACGTCGTGGCCGGTGAGGCGGGTGGCATCACCCAGCACATCGGTGCGTACCAGGTCCACGTCCCGCACGAGGGCGAGGACCGGGCGGTCACGTTCATCGACACCCCGGGTCACGAGGCGTTCACCGCCATGCGTGCCCGTGGTGCCCAGGTCACGGACATCGTGATCCTGGTCGTCGCGGCCGACGACGGCGTGATGCCGCAGACCATCGAGGCGTTGAACCACGCCAAGGCGGCCGACGTGCCGATCGTGGTCGCGGTCAACAAGGTCGACAAGCCGGACGCCAACCCGGACAAGGTCCGCCAGCAGCTGACCGAGTACGGCCTGGTCGCTGAGGAGTACGGCGGCGAGACCATGTTCGTCAACGTGGCAGCCAAGCCGGGCATCGGCATCGAGGAACTGCTCGAGGCCGTCCTGCTGACCGCCGACGCGTCACTGGAGCTGACCGCTCCGATCGACGGGCCGGCGCAGGGTGTGGCCATCGAGGCACACCTGGACAAGGGCCGCGGTGCGGTGGCGACGGTGCTGGTGCAGAAGGGCACCCTGCGGGCGGGCGACTCGATCGTCGCCGGTGGGGCGCACGGCCGGGTCCGGGCCATGCTCGACGAGAACGGCAACCAGCTCTCCGAGGCTGGTCCGGCGCGTCCGGTCATGGTTCTGGGTCTGACCGCGCCGCCCGGTGCGGGTGACACGTTCCTCGCCGCGGCGGACGACCGCACGGTGCGGCAGATCGCCGAGCAGCGGCAGGCACGGCGGCGGGCGGCGTCCTTCGCCAACTCCCGTGGCCGGGCCACTCTTGAGACGCTCATGGAGCAGCTCAAGGAGGGCGAGAAGACCTCGCTCAACCTCATCCTCAAGGGCGATGTCTCCGGTTCGGTGGAGGCCCTGGAGGACGCGCTGTTCAACCTCGACATCCCCGAGGAGGTTCAGCTCAAGGTCCTCGACCGGGGCGTCGGCGCGATCACCGAGAGCAACGTCATGCTCGCGAGCGCCTCGTCCGAGCCGGTCACGATCATCGGCTTCAACGTGCGGGCCTCGAACAAGGTCCGTGAGATGGCCGACCGCGAGGGCGTGGAGATCCGGTACTACACCGTCATCTACCAGGCCATCGAGGAGATCGAGGCAGCGCTCAAGGGCCTGCTCAAGCCGGAGTACGAGGAGGCCGAGCTGGGCAGCGCGGAGATCCGCGATGTCTTCCGCTCGTCCAAGATCGGCAACATCTCCGGTTGCATCGTCCGGTCGGGCATCATCCGACGCAACGCGAAGGCTCGACTGCTTCGGGACGGGACGGTCGTGGCGGACAACCTCACGATCACCTCGCTCAAGCGGTTCAAGGACGACGCCACCGAGGTCCGCGAGGGCTTCGAGTGCGGTCTGACCCTGGGTGGTTACAACAACGTCCAGGTCGGCGACGTCATCGAGACCTTCGAGATGCGGGAGAAGGTTCGCGCCTGATCCGGCAGTGACACGCTGATCAAGGGGTTTACGCCACTCGGCGTAAACCCCTTGATCATGCGGGGCGGGTTGGCGGTATCGTCCGGGGCGATGTTCACCGGAACCGCGGTCTTCGACCTGCTGCTGCCGGGCGACTCCCGGTCGCTCAAAGCCAAGAGATCATATGTACGGCCGATCGTGGCGGCGCTGCGCCGCTTCGAGGTGTCGGCCGCC
>NZ_JBEZEH010000048.1:0-35290 GCF_040648775.1 Micromonospora sp. NPDC049089 | reverse complement strand
GCCCACGCGCAGAGGCGTGGGCCCGGACGGATCCGGCACAGCGAAGGTCTGGCGGGGTACGTCTTCCTGTCGCCGTGGCTCATCGGCCTGATGGGTGTCACGGCGATCCCCATGCTGCTGTCGCTCTACCTGAGCTTCACCAACTACGACATTCTCACCCCTTTCTCCGAGGTGGAGTGGGTGGGGTTGGCCAACTACGAGCGGATGTTCACCGCCGACCCGTCGTACTGGCACGCGGTGCGGGTCACGCTGACCTTCGCGTTGATCGCCGTACCGCTGAAGCTGGCCGCGGCGCTCGGCGTGGCGCTGCTGCTCAACCGCGCCTGGCGCGGCGTCGGGTTGTTCCGCGGGCTGTTCTACCTGCCGTCCCTGCTCGGCGGCAGCGTCGCGCTCGCCATCGTCTGGGTCAACATGTTCAACCGCGACGGCGCGTTCAACTCGCTGCTGAGTCTCTTCGGCATCACCGGCAAACCGTGGGTCAACGACCCCGACTGGGCCCTCGAAACACTGATGGTGCTGGCCATCTGGCAGTTCGGCGCACCGATGGTGATCTTCCTGGCCGGGCTCAAGCAGGTGCCCACCGAGCTGTACGAGGCCGCGTCCGTCGACGGGGCCGGCCGGTTCCGCCAGTTCCGCAACGTCACCCTGCCGATGCTCTCCCCGGTCATCTTCTTCAACCTTGTGCTGGAGACCATCAACGGCTTCCAGGGCTTCACCGCCGCGTTCGTGCTCAGCAACGGCACCGGCGGGCCGGTTGACTCCACCCTGATGTACACGCTGAACCTCTATATCACCGGCTTCACCGACCTCAACATGGGCTACGCCTCGGCGATGGCCTGGGTGTTCCTGCTCGCCATCGCGGTCATCACCGCGATCTTCTTCAGCACCGGACGGTTCTGGGTGCACTACTCCGACGGGGAGGACCGGTGATGGTGGCGGTGACCCCGACGACCGCAGCGCCGCCGAACGTGCGCCGACGCCCCGGCGGCCGGCCCGTGCTGCGACTGCTGATCCTGGTGGCGATCGTCGCCGTGGTGCTCTACCCGCTGATCTGGATGGTGGGCACCTCGCTGAAGTCCCAGGAGGAGATCGTCAACAACGTCGGGCTGCTGCCCGAACGGTTCACCCCGGGCAACTACACCGCCGGGTGGTCCAACTTCGACGTCAGCTTCGGCCGATTTTTCCTCAACAGCGCCATGGTCAGCCTGCTCACCGTCGTCGGCAACGGGCTCTCCTGCCTGCTGGCCGCGTACGCCTTCGCCCGGCTGCGGTTCCGGCTGCGCGGCATGTGGTTCGCCGTCATGATCGGCACGCTGCTGCTGCCGCAGCACGTGTTGATCGTGCCGCAGTACATCCTGTTCCGCACGCTCGGGCTGGTCGGCGGTGACTGGCCGTACCTGCCGCTGCTCATCCCGCAGTTCCTGGCCACCGAGGCGTTCTTCGTCTTCCTCATGGTGCAGTTCATGCGGGGCGTACCCCGGGAGCTGGACGAGGCGGCCCGCATCGACGGCGCCGGCCCGTTCGGCATCTTCCGGCACATCATCCTGCCGCTGAGCCGCCCGGCGCTGGTCACCACGGCGATCTTCTCGTTCATCTGGACCTGGAACGACTTCTTCCGCCAACTGGTCTTCCTGTCCCAACTGGAGGACTACACCGTCCCGGTCGCGCTGACCCTGTTCATCGACTCGACCAGCCAGAGCGCGGTCGGCCCGATGTTCGCCATGTCGGTGCTGTCGCTGCTGCCGGTCTTCCTGTTCTTCGTCGCGTTCCAGCGGATGCTCGTCGAGGGGATCAACACCAGTGGCATCAAGGGCTGAACCCGTGGACACCGGCGGGCGGCGGGACTGGCGCGACGTCGCCCGCGACGCCGCGGACCTGGCACTGCTGGGCATCCTGCTGACCCTCGCGGCGGTCCCCCTGCTCACCGCCGCCGCGGCGGCGGGCACGGCCAGCGCGGCGGTGCACGACTGGACGCGTACCGGCAGTTGGCCCTCGGCACGCACGACAGTGCGCCGGTTCGGCCGCGCGGTGCTGCCCGGTGTGCCGGTCAGCCTGCTCGCGCTCGCCGCCACCGCGCTGCTCGCCGCCGACCTGGCGGCGCTGGCCACCGGCCGAGTGCCGGGCGGCCCGGCTGCGCTGCTGGTGACGGCGCTGGTCGCGGCCGGCCTGACCGGGTACGCCGGGCTGGTCGTCGTCGAGGTGGGCGGCAACGGGGGCGTGCGGTGGCGGGCCTCGGCCCGCTCCGCCGCGCGCGCCTGCCTCGACGTGCCCACCCGCTGGGCGGCGCTCACCGGGCTCGTCACGCTCGCCGGGCTGCTCACCGTCCTGGTCACCCCGGTCGCGGTGCCGATCCTCGCCGGCTACACGGTGGCAGCCCTGCACGCCGTCGCCAATCGCCGGCCGGTCGCCGTCGCCGTCGCCGGTCCTGGGGAGCTGCCGTGAGCGGGGAGCCGGTGCAGCTGACGGTCGGGGCCACGGAGGTGGCCGAGTACGTGCTCGACCCGGCGCTGGACGCGCGGCACGGTCCCCGGCCGTACCTGCACCCGGTGCGTACGCTCGGCGGAACGGTGGTCACCGACGCGCTCCCCGCCGACCACGTGTGGCACCTCGGCGCGTCCCTCGCGGTCCAGGACGTCGACGGCAGCAACCTCTGGGGCGGGCGCACCTACGTCCGCGACCTCGGCTACACCTGGCGCGACGACCACGGCGTCATCGCGCACACCGGTGAGGTCGAACGGACCCCCAGTCGGTACGCGCACGATCTCCAGTGGCGCGACCGGACCGGCGGGGTGCTGCTGACCGAGCGGAGGTGGCTCGCCGCGTCGGTGGTCACGCCGGACGCCTGGCGCCTCGACGTGGAGTCCGTCCTCGTCGCCCCGGACGACCGGGAGATCCGGCTGGGCAGTCCGGCCACCAACGGCCGCCAGGGTGGGGCCGGCTACGGCGGGTTCTTCTGGCGGGCCGCCGCCGACGGCGAACCGGCGGTGTTCACCGCCGACGCGGTCGGGGAGGAGACGGTCAACGGCAGCGCGGCGTCGTGGCTCGCGCTGACCGGCGCCCGGTCGGGCGGCGGGGCGTACACCCTGGTCTTCTCGGGGCTCGGCCGCGACGACAGGTGGTTCGTGCGGACCGGGATGTATCCGGGGGTCTGTGTGGCGTTCGCGTTCGACCGTCCGGCGGTGGTGCCGGCCGGTGGGAGCCGGCACGGCCGATACCGGGTGTGGGTGGCCGACGGGACCCTGGACCGGGACGCGGTGACGGCCCTGGTCGCGCTGACGCCGTGAGTGCGGATCAACCGGACCGGTCGATCAGCTCACGGATCGCGACCTGGTACGCGGCCTGGGTGTGGTACGGCCAGTGTCCTTCGATCGGCGGCGGCACGGTGTCCGCCGGGTCGATGGTCAGGCTGCGGGGATCACGCAGTCGGACGTCGACGTCCGGCGGTGTTCCGGGCGAGCCCGGCGGGAAGATCGGCCCGCCGATCGGGTCGGTGTCCCGCCACAGGTTGCGCCACCGCCACCCGATCCGCCCACCCAGGTCGTGCAGCGTCCGCGGTCCGAAGTACGCGGGGTAGAGCCGCGCGTAGGTGCGCCGCAGCGGTGACCCGTAGGTCAACAGCGACACCCGGGTCAGCACGGCCGGCGGTAGGTGCAGGATGGTGGCGGCGGCGAGCACCGAGCCGTGGCTGTGCCCGGAGATGACCACCGGGCCCCGCGCGGTGAGCCCGGTGACCCGTTTCGCCAGCTCCGGGACGGCGCGGGCCGCGTAGCAGGGCGGCGCGAACGGGTGGACCGTCCGGGGCCAGAAGGTGCCCAGGTCCCACAGCACCGCCACCACCCGCCGGGTCTGCGCCGACCGGTACGCGCGGAACCCGAGGATCAGCAGGCAGATCACCAGCAGGCTGATCACCCAGACACCGGCGTCGGTGACGTAGGCGAGCACGACGGCCGCGCGGCCGTCCCCGCCCAGCCGGTCCGCGAGCTGGGTGGGACCGATCCCGATCACGTCGAAGGCGACGGTGGCCAGCCCGAGCGACGCGATCAACAGGAACGCGAGCAGCACCGGGCCGAGCTCCTCGGTGACCCGGGACCGGGCGATGGTCTCCCGGACCAGGCGCAGCCGGTGCGCGTCCGCCGCCGGCACGTCGGGGTAGTCCCGTTCGATGATCCGTGCCGCCAACCGCCGCCGCCGTCGTCGGCTCAGCAGGAGGGTCACGGAGGTCACCGCCGCGCCGATCAGCAGCGCGGCGAGCCCGGCGAGCGCTGCCCACCAGTAGGCCACCGGCGGGTCCAGCGGGCCGACGATCGGCGGGTTGGGCCGGATCGGGTCGGGGATGTCGCCGTGGTCGAGGGCGTCGGCGACGCGGTAGACCAGAGTCGCGGTGAAGGCAGCGCCGATGCTCACCGCCGCCGCAGCCATGACCGGGGTGCCCAGCCCGCGCAGGACGGGACGCTCGTCGCCGGGGGCGGCACGCTGGCGGGCGTAAGTGACGACGGTGAGCACGACGAGCAGGACACCCTGCGTGGCGACCACCCCCGCGGCGGCGCCCTCGTACCCGGGCAGCTTGCCCGAGCCGGACGGTGTCGCGTCCGCCAGCGTGGCCGAGCCGAGGCACAACACGGTCGTCACCGCTGTGGTCGCCCACAGGGTTCGCAGGATCCGTCGGGCCCGCACCGGGGTGGTCGGCACGGGCAGGGCGAGGAGCACCACGCTAGCCCCGAGCAGGCCGACGGCGATCACGAACAGCACGACGTGACCGATCCCGCCCGGTGCGACGCCGGCCAGCAGTGCGACGTTCAGCGTCCCGATGCCGAGCACCACATGGACCTGCCGTAGCCAACCGGTGACGTGCGCGTCCTGCCAGAAACCGGCGTCGGTGAGGCTCTGGTCCCGGTCGTCGGACCGGGGTTGCGCCGCCGACGGGCCGAACCCCTCGAAGGCCCGCGCCGACCGGGTGCCGATGGCCCAGACGACCCACAGCGCCAGCAGGGGGACGATCGACAGCAGGGCCAGCCGGGGCCCGGTCGGGACGGTGTGCAACCAGGCCAGGTAGGGGCGGCTGGCTCGGCACCCGGGGTACGGCACGCACTGCCAGCCGACCAGGTCGAGTGTGACGCCCACCGCCGCCAGCACGAACGTGGCCGTGAGGGTGCCGGCGAGCACCCGGCACAGCAGGCCGAGCAGCCCCCACCTGTCGTGCCCCGCCGGCCGGAGCCAGATCGCCAGGTTGCTCAACATGAAGGGGAGCAGCAGCAACATCGAGGCCGTCCGTACCGCCGCGCCGGCGGTCAGCGAACCCCAGCGGTACGCCTCGACGGCAACCCCGTCGGTGGCTCCGCCGGCGGTGCCGCTGCCAGGCCGGGGCCGGAAGAAGCCCGCATGCGTGTTCCCGGCGACCCGGGTCACGATCGGGTGATCGAGGATCCGCTCGGCGGTGACGCCGGAGATGCCGTGCACGCGCAGCTCCACGGCGTCGCGGCCCGGCGTCTCGTCCACGCCGTCAGGGTCACAGACAATCGACCCAGGCGCTGCCGATACCGCTAAGGTCAACGGCTCGGAAGGGCGGCCGTTACCCGGATGGCCTTGACGATCGCCGGGATGGAGCCGATCAACAGCACCAGGCCCCAGATGATCGCAATGATCGCGAAGACCAGCGCCGCCACGTCGTCGACGATGCTGACCAGGATCACCGGCACCAGGTTGTGCAGGAACTCCAGCACGACAGTGCACAGCAGGGTGGTGAGGATCAGCAGGACGAGGCCCTTGTTCTGCAGGAAACGCGGTTGGGCCAGCACCAGCATCCCGGCCCACACCAGCTTGAGCAGCAGCACCAGCCCGAGCAGCACCGCCGCCTCACCGACCGGGAAGAACCCCCACAGCGCCAGGTAGGCCAGGGTGCCGAACGGGACGGCCAGGAACAGCGACACCATGATCATCAGCTCGACGAACGCGACGACCAGCGCGACCAACCCGACGATGATCAGGATGATCGAGAAGATCAGGCTGGCGACGCCCTGCACCCGACCCTGGACGCGCTCGGGCAGCAGCAGCCCCAGGCAGAACAGCCCGGTGCTCCAGACCGCCACCGCGTCGATCAGCGCCAGGTAGCCGGTGCCCCGACCGGACGGTTCGCTGACCCCGGACACGTCGTCGATCTCCACGTCCAGCGCGCCGGCGCTGTCGGCGAGGGCCGCGCCGGCGTCGGCGCCGCCGAGCAGCAGCCCAGCGCCGAGCTCCACCCCGATCGCCAGGACGATGGCGAGCATGGCCATCAGCAGGAACGGCTTGCGCAGGTCACCCACGGCGGCACCTTCCTCTCGGTCCCTGTCGATTCAGGAGGTGGCCACGACGACAGTGCAGCCGCCCAGGCCGGGGCAGGCCAGGCCCACCTCGGTGGCCTGGTCGACGGCGATCTTCGCCACCGCGCCGGTGCCGTCCGCGGCCGGCTCGACCTCGTCGCGGATGGTCAGGTCGGCGTCGCCGGGCGCCGGGGCGACGACCGTGAACCGTGCCGCGCTGCGCAGCACGAGGGTGCGCAGCCCGCCGGGATCGGCCACCCGCACCACGCAACTGCCGGAGAACGCCAGCCGGCCGGTCTCGTCGGCGCAGTCGGCGCTGACCGTCAGCGGATCCACAGCGGAACGCTCGCCGCCCAGCGCGCCCAACCGGTCGACGAACCCGTGCCGGGCCCCCGGATCCCCCCGGTCGTCGCGGCCCGTTCCGGCCGCTACCACGAACAGCGCGACCAGCAGGACGGCGAACAGCCCCAGCAGCGCCTTCTGCCGTCCACTCATCGCGCCACGGCCTGCGCCACGACCTCGGTGAACCGGATCTCGTCGACGCCCGCGAAGTAGCGGTTCGTGCCCTGCGTCTTGCCGACCACCAGGAGCGTGACCTGGTGCGGGCCCTTGGTGAGTTGGACAGTGCCGACGTCCAGGAACTCCGTCTTGCGCACCGTCGGGGTGAAGCCGAGGAACGTCCCCCCGACCTGGCGGCCGTCGATGACGAAGACGGTGTTGGCGTAGTCGAGGGAGGTGGTGCGTACCGTGGTGAAACGCCAGGTGCCGTCGGCCGGGATCTGCACCGTCACGGTGACCTTGTCGCCGATGGCCAACCCCTGGAAGAACAACTGCTTGTCGCCGGACCAGGTCACCCCGCAGCAGTTGGGTTGCGCCTCCACCTTCGCGGCGCTCTTCGTCGGAGACTCCACCAGCGCGCCCTCCACCAGGCTCTCCGCCTCGACGGTGACCACCCGCGGCTCGCCGGGGGTCGGCTCGCCGTCGCGGGTCAGCAACACCACCCCCACGGCGACCACCACCAGCACCAACGCCGCCGCGGCGGCGATCCACAACCACGGGGTACGCCGTGGCGGCGCTACCGCCCGCACCTCGTAGGTGACCCGGCCGCTGGAGCGGGAACTCTCCTCCGGCGCGGTGTTGGCCGAGTACGCGAACCCGGTCATGTCGTAGCGCCGGGGCGCGGTGCCGGCCGGCACGGCGAGCTTGACCAGGAACGACACCGAGCCCTGCCCGGGTACCACGCGTTGGGGTTCGGCGACGGTGAACCAGGCCCGCTGCGAGCCGTCACCGGGTGCCACGTCGAACACCACGGTGTCCGGCGCGTTGCCCGGGTTGGAGACGGTGAAGGTCAGCTCGCCGCTGTTGCGCGGGTCGACTGTGAACTGCTCGGCGGCGGCGACGACCGCCCACTCGGTGGTCATGACGACTCCTCTTCCAGGACGATCTCGACAGTGGCCGAGGCGGGTTTCTCCGCCTCGACGATGCGGGTGATCACGGCGAGCTGACCGGCGGCGGCGACCGGCACCCGCACCACGACGTGGAAGGCCCGCTCGGGAGGCTCGTCGATGGCGAAGCCCGACAACCCGGTGGCCAACTCCAGGGCCCGGCGCATCCCGTACGGGGTGCCGCGCCAGCGGGCCAGCAGGGCGGCGTTGGCCACCAGGTCGCGCAGCCGACCCACCGGCAGCGGCAGCGGGGTGTCCGGTCGGGGCGAGGCCACCACGTGATCCATCGCCACCCAGCGGGTCAACCGCACGACCAGCCCGTCCGGCGCCCGGTACGGGTCGAAGAGCGCATCCACCTCGGCGAGGATCGCCTCGTCCGGGGCGTGCAGCCCCTCCATCACGTCCAGCAGCGCCCAGAGCACGCTGCCGGGCACGCAGGCCCGCTGGTAGGCGGCGGGCAGCAGCCGTTCAATCGCCGAACGTCGCATCCTGGCGCACCACCTCGATGTCGTGCTCGCCGGAGCAGAGCAGCCAGGTATCCGGGACGGTCACCACGTCGGCGGTGGCCTGGTTGGCGCTGGGCGTCCAGGTGACGGCGTCGGCGCTGCGGTGCACGCCGCGTTCGCCGCTGGCCAGGATCAGCCGCTCCGCCGCGCCGGTGCCGCCAGCGGCCGCGCTTCCGGCCGTCGGGCCGCTCACCGCGATGGCGTCCACCGGCACGAACCGGGTCCGGTCCCGCAACGGCAGCCCGCAGTTGACCGACACCGCCTGCCACTGCGGCTGGGCGGCCAGGGTGTCCAGCCGCAGCACCCCACCGCTCTGCGTGGCCGCCACCGCCTGCTGACCGACGAACGCGAGGTCCCGGCAGGTGCCGCCGATCCACCCGCTCTGCATCGACTGCCACTTCACGTCCGACTCGAACAGCCGGGTGCGGTGGCAGCCCTGCCCGGGTTTCTTCGGATCCGGCTCGCCCGCGCCGCTCCAGAGCAGGGTGGCTGGGCCGTCGTACTGCACGGCGAGGACCCGGTTGTCCACGTTGGCCAGCCCGACGTGGGTGAAACTGCCGGGTCGGCCGCCGGTCGTCGACAGGTACACCCCGAAGCTGGCCTGCGCCGCCACCGCCACCCCCGGCGCACCCCGCTCGGAAACGAACGTCCGGACCGCGTAGAAGCCCCGGTCGGCGTCGGACGGGTCGACCAGGATCTGCAACGGCACCGCCCCGGGCAGCAGCGACACCTCGTACAGGCCGGTGTCGGTGGCCACCAGCAGCGCGCCCGCGCCGTCGCGGTCCAGCCAGGCCACGTCGGAGATCCGCGAGTCCAGGTCGGTGAGCAGCGACCACGTCTCGCCCAGGTCGGTGCTCAGGTGCACCCGGGAGCCGCCCGAGGCGCGCAGCGTCACCACGGCCACCGAGCCGGGACGCGCGACGATGCCCGGCCGTACCGGCGCGGGCGCGGGCGCCACCCGCAGCACCGTCTCGTCGTCGAAGCGACCGGCCGGTTCCCAACCGGCGCCTCCGTTGCTGGAGCGGAACAGCACCGGGCCGCGCCCGGCGTACCAGGTGCGCGGCTGGTACTGGTCCACGGCGAGGGCGCGGACGTCGGCGTCGGGGGCCTCGTCGACCACGAACCGCACCGACTCGACGTAGCGCACCCCCGGCTCGGCGTGCTCCAGCAGCCGGTACACGTTGGACGCCCGCAGTGGCTCGCCGAACGGCCAGCCGGTCGGGTTGAGCGCGGTCGGCAGCGGACTCAACGTCTGGTGCAGCCGGTCGTGGATGCGGCGGCGGACCGCATCCACGTCCTCCTCGCGGCGGACCACCACCCGGGCCCGCACGGACACCGCCTTGAACCGTGCCCAGGTGGCCCGGGAGCGGATGCCGACCATCCGGCGTTCCTCCAGGTCCGCCTCGACCCGGTGGCGCGCCTCGGGCACCTCGTGCTCGCGCAGCACCGCCACCGGCAGCCGCCCGCCCGGTCGGGCCGCCTCCGGCACGTACGGCACCAGCACCACCTCGACCTCGCCCGGCCGGGCGAAGCTGTACACCGCCGCGCGGGTGAACGCCCGCGCCCGCGCCACCGCGCCGGAGCTGGTCGCGAGGACCTCGAAGTCGCGGGCGGTGACCGCCCGTTGCTGGGCGAAGAACTCGTACGGGCCGCGCAGGAGCACCGACTCCAGCGCCTCCATCTCCCGGCCGCCGGCCGCCGGCGTGGGGTTGTCCACGCGTACCCCGGGTAGTGGGTCGCGCAGGCTGGTCAGCGTGCCCGCCGCCACGTTGCCGGTCGGCCCGCCACCGGCGCGGTACCAGAGCCGGATCTGCCGTCCGGCCGGCGGCACCGCCGCGACGGTCACCGGCGGCGCGGTGCTCGTCGGCGCGGCCGCGTCGGCGGTGGCCTCGCCGTGCGGGGTCGTCCCGGCGGGCGGTCGCAGGTCGAGGGCCGGGGCGAAGATGACAGTGCCGGAGCACCGGTCGACCAGGTACGCCTTGGCCTGCGGACCGAGCCCGGCGAAGCTGTCGACGGGCTGCCAGATCTCGAACGTGCGACCGTCGTGCTCGCGGGCCGCCGCGCCCAGCTCGACGGTGCCGGCCGCCACCTCCACCCCGAGCAGCAGGTCCAGTGCCTCGGCGGTGCGTGTCAGCGGCGCGTGCGTCGCGCGCAGCACCTGCCCCGGCTGGCCGGTGCCCACCCCGAGCAGCTCCGCCTCGACCGGTTCGCAGTGGTGCATCCGCACCGTCACCGACGTCTCGTCGGCGGGCAGCAGCGTCGGCTCGGTGGTGACGAACACGACCGGCCGGGGGTCCGCGCCCCGGGCCGCGGCGACCCGCAGCCCGGCCGGGATCCGGACCGCGCCGCGGTCGGTGCCGGTACGGGTGAACCGGACGTCCGCCCAGGCCGCTGTCGGCGCGTGCCGGGTGACCCCGAGCAGGTTCAGAAACGAGACGTACGCCTTCTCCGGCAACTGGTTCAACCGGTAGATCATCACCTCGGTGAGGTGTGCGAACGTCTCCACCAGCGCCATGCCGGGGTCGTGCGCCGACAGGTCGGTCCACGCCGGGCAGGACTGCCGGATCCGTTCCCGGGCCTCGGTGACCAGGTCGAGGAAACCGCGATCGTCCAGGTGCGGCACGGGCAGCGTCATGACGCTCCTCCCTCAGCGGGCTCGTCGACGGGGAGCAGATCCACGGAGAAGACCAGCTGCCCGGGTGTCAGGCTGGCCCGCACCCGGTAGTCCAACCGGATCACCAGGCGCCACGCGTCGTCCGGGTCCGGCCCGGCGTCCACGTCGATCACCTCGACCCGGGGCTCCCACCGGGCGATGGCCTGCCGGACGTAGTGAATGGCCAGACCGGCAGTCGTGTCGTCGTTGGGCGCGAAGACCAACCGGTGCAGCCGGGAGCCGTACCCGGGTCGCATCAGCCGCTCGCCTGGCGTCGTCGACAGGAGCAGGAACAGCGCCTGCCGTACGCTCTCGTCGCCATCGGTCATCGCCAGGCCGCCGGCAGCGGTGAGCGCCAACCCGCCGGTGCGGCCGGCGTCGAAGCCGGCGCCGACGAAACGGAACGCCCTCATCGGTCCGCCCCCAGGAACTGCTGGCGGGGGTCGCGCACCGTGTGCTTGACCAGCCCCGGCGGTGTGCCGTTGGTGAACCCCTCCAGGTGCGACAGCACCACCCGGTGCCCGTCGACGCGAACCCAGTCGCTGTATCCGACGCGCACGGTGAGTGTCGTGGTGCACGGCTTGATGGTCGGGCCGTAGTTCGGGCAGGCGACTATCTTGCGTCCCTCCGGGTCGTCGTCGACGAGCACGGGCACACCGGTGACGGTCACCCACTCCCGCGAGGGTCGGTTCTCGACCCGGCCGTCGTGATCGCAGGTGATCACGGAGTCCCGGTGGATCCAGCGCATCAGCCGCCTCCTTCGTGGTGGGCGCGGGCAAGCGTTCGGGCCTGCTCCGCCGCGGTGGTCGGGTCCTCGGTCGAGGCGGCGTGCAGGAAGTCAACGCTGCGGGCGCGCACCACGATGGCCCGGCCGGGTGCGGAGATCACCAGGTCGGCCGCCGCGTGCAGGGTGGCCAGGTCGGGGGTCAGCTCCAGGAAGCTGCCGCCCTCGGTGCCCAGCCGCAGGCTGCGCCGCACGTCGTCGACGACGATCGACTGCCCGCCGGAGGTGCGCATCGTCCAGCGGCGGGCCTTCCCGTCGTCGATGCCCGCGTCGTACGGCTCGACCGCGCCGAACAGCGAGCCGAGCACGATGCCCGAGGCCGGCTCGCCGCCGGGCAGCACCACGAGCACCGTGTCGCCCGGATCGGGGAGCGCCACCAGGCCCTTGCCCGGCCCGGCCCCGGGACAGAGCACGGCCAGCCAGCCGGCGTCCAGGTCCCCGTACGCCGGCAGGGTCAACCGGACCCGGCCCAGCCCGTCCGGGTCGGCGACGTCAGTGACGCTGCCGAGGGTGACCACCGCGCCGCCGGTCGGGGTCGCCGGGGTGGCCGGCGGCACAGTGGAAAACCGGGTCAGGTGCCCGTTGCCGTCCACCGTGTGCACGACCTCGGTCAGCACGTACGTCCCGGCGACCGGGTCGGGCACCCCGCCGAGGTCGACGCGGCGGCCCGGCCGTAGCGCCGGGTCGCCCTCGGCCACCCCCTCGGCCGTTGCCAGCGCCGCCGCGCGGCTGTCGAGGCGGGCCTGGGCCAGCGCCGCCAACTCGTCGTCGCTGCGGCCGGGCTGGTCCACAGCGGTGCGAACGCCGTCGGCGCCCACATCGGCCGGGTCCGGGCGGTCGTCGGCGGGTCGGCCGCAGCGCGCCTCGTCGACCTGCTGGCTGATCACCTCGGCCCGCTGTGGGTGCCAGCCCAGGGCCGCACTGGCACCGCTGGCCTGGTCGGTGTTGGTGGACAGCCGCAGGCTGTGCACCCCCGCGCCGAGCGTCAACGTGACCGGCTCCCCGTAGCCCGCGAGGGTGACCAGCCGGACACCGTCACCGTCGGCGGCCAGGTGCAGCCCGGCCCGGCCAGCCACCTCGCGCAGCAGCTCAAGGTCGCTGTGCCGGTGCTGGAGCACCCGCTCCAACCGAGGGCCGTCGACCTCGGCGGTCACCGCCAGCCCCACCGCGCCGCACAACTCCTGCGCCAGCTCGGCGGCGGTCACCGAGGTGAAGACCCGCAACCCCTGCCGCTTGCGCAGCCGGTGCAGCGGGTCGTACGCCCGCAACCGCAGCACTGCCGCCCCGTCGGCGGCGAACTCCACCTCCACGCAGGTGACCTCGCCGGTGAACAGGGCGTCCTCGTGGTCGGCGAGCCGGACGTCGAGCGCCGTGCCGGGGCGTACCGGCGGGTCGAACGCGCCGGTCGCGGCGGTGGTGGCGAGCACCAGCTCGGCCTGGGTGGGCTGGTTGAGCCGGGCCGCCACCCGCACCGAACGGACCCGCTGACGAGCCGCGCCGACCAGCTCGACGCCGTCCAGCAGGACGACCAATGCCCGGGGCGCGAGGCTGGTCACGGCGTACCCCCGGGACTGCCGGACGCGCTCGGAGCCGCAGCGGTCGGGCCGGTCGGCGCGTTCCACGGCGCGTCGGCGATCGAGGCGCCCAGGTACGACGCTCCCGCGCCCACCACACCCGCCACCGCCCGCGCCAACCCGGTCACCGGAGCGGTGCCGGCGCTCGGTGGCACGGCGAGGGTGGTGCCGGCCGGCACGGCCAGGGGATCGGTGATCCGGTTGTGTTCGGCCAGCAGCCGCCAGCGCAGCGGCGAGCCCAGCGCGTCGTTGGCCAGCAGATCGAAACGCACACCAGAGCGACCCGGCTCGGCCGCGCCGTCACCGGCGGCGATCACCGCGCTGCCCGGCGCGGCGGTCGGGGTGCTCGCGGCGGCCAACTCCTCGGCGAAGCCGGCCTCGGCCTGATCGGCCGTCTCGGCGGCGCGGACCAGCTTCAGCCGCAGCCAGGACCGCCGCGGCGACCCGGTGCCGGTGAACGCGTCGAACCGTTCCGCCACGGCGACGATCACACCTGGCACGTTCCAGGTCTTGCCCCAGACCAACCGGACCAACGGCGGTCGCAACCAACCATGCTCGGCAGTGGAATTCTCCGCCAACATCCACAGCGGACGGGTGAGCACCCGAACGTCGGCCGGACGCAGTTGCGCCTCCACGAAGTCGACGTCGAAGAGCAGGTCGAGCACCAGCTCGGTACGGCCACCACCGGTGAAGACCAGCGGGTCGTCGGCCAGACCGGCCCCGGTGAGCTGCCCGCCGCCGGCACCCCGCTGCCGTACGCCGGCGAGCCGGGTCACCTGCACGGTCTCCGGGTTGAGCAGGCAGTCCACCCGAACGCCGGAGGAGTCGATGAGGAAGGCGACGCGTTCCATCAGTCACCCGCCTGTTCCCGGTCCAGTCGGGTAAGCTGGGCGGTGTCCAGCGCCGCACCGGCGACCGACCACAGTGCGGAGTCGTCGGGCAGTGCCGGCCACGGGTCGACGCTCCGGGCCGCTGGGCGGGGCGGCGGCTCGTCGATGCCCGTCGGTCGTCCGCCGCCGGCCGCTCCCGTCCCCGCGTCGCGCCGTGCGGCCGGGTGCCCGGGTGGCGCCGGTACACCGGGCAGTGCCAGCCACGGTCCACGGTCCGCCAGGCGATCCAGGTCACCGCGCGCAGTCCCGGCGCTCGTCGCCGTCCACCCGGTCCAGGATGCGTCGACCCCGCCCCGGGTCGGCCCGTTCCCGTCGCTGCCCCGCACAGCCACTGCGTCCGCTCGAGACGTCCGGGCCGCGTTCTGCGCATCGCCACGCGGGTGCCCGCTCCGGTCCTCCCTGGGCCGGGGCTGACCGTCCGAGTGGCCCCCGAACCCGTCGCGGCCACCCGGGAGCCGGTCGGTGGTGGGTCGCGCGGGAAACGAGCTGGTGGAACGCTGGTGGTCGACCTCGCCGGACCGCCGTGCGTCCCGGAGTGGGTGTGAGGTGGTTCGGGTGGCCTCGACCCGGTGCGGGCGGTCGCTCGGCGCACCGTGCGGCCCGAAGACCATGGAACGGACCGGCGGTCGGGGTCCGTCCGCCCGGGGCAGCCCGCTCGCGTCAAGGGCCGTGCTGTCGACGGTCGCGGCATCGTGGGCCGTGGCGTCGGGGGCCGTGGTGTCGTGGGCCGTGGTGTCGTGGGCAGTGGTGTCGACGCGGGCCGTCCGCCGTACCGGAGGCACCGCCGCGCCCGGTTCCGCCGGCCAGGTCGATCCGGCTGGCGGGGTCGACGCGTCCGGCCAGGTGGATCCCGCCGGCGGGGTGGTCAGGTCCGAGTTGGACGAGGGCGTTCCGTCGCCGGGCGGGCCGGCAGCATCGGTCCGCGTACCGTCGGGCTGGTCACCGGCTCGCGACGGGCGGGCCGCCCTGCCGGTGCGGCCCTTGGCCCGCGACCTGGTCGGCCCGTTGTCCCCGCTCGCACCGGGACCGCCCACGCCCACCTCATTGCCGAGCCCGCCGAGCCTGCCGGATCCGCCGAGCCCGCCGAGCCCGCTGAGCCTGCCGGATCTGGCGTTCGCGACCGGGTCCGCGCCCTCGGCGTCGATTCGACCGGTCGGGTCGCCCTGCCCGCCGTCCCGGACCCCGGCCCCGGCGTTGCCGGCCGGGGGCGGGTCGAGGTCCAGGTCGTGCAGCAGCCCGGGCGCGTGGGCGGCGACCAGGTCCAGCCAGTGCCGCGGCGGTTCCCCGAAACGGCGTGGGGCCGCCTCGGGCGTCTGCGACGGCGGCGGAAGGTGGCCGGCAGGCTCGACCCGCCCGGCGAGGCGCTGCACCGCTCCGGCCGCCGAGCGCAGTCGGCCGGCCAGCCAGCTACGCGGGCGTCGGCGCGGTGGCACCGCCGGTCTCCAGCTCCAGGCCCTCGTAGCGCAGGGTCAGCGAGGCGATGGCGATCTCGTGGCTGAGGGTGTTGAGGTGTGCCCCGCGCCACCGTGTCGGCCAGGCGTCGATCAGGTTCCAGCGCAGCACCTCGGCCGTCCCGACCGAGTCGAGCAGCACCACGGAGACGTTGCGCCGGTTGAGGGTGCCCTGGGCGGTGGCGTTCACCCAGTCCCACAACTCGCGGGAGGCGGTGAGGCCGAAGTGCAGGGTCACCGGCTCGTACTCGGCCTGGCCGGGCACCATCCGCATCCGACCCAGGCCGTGCTCCCGGTACGGCTGCCCGGGGATGTTCACTTCCAACCCGGTCATTTCGGTGAAGTGGCCGTTGGTGACGCCGTTGATGAGCAGTCGGAAGTTGTACGCCCGGTACGGGTCGACCGGGGCCCCGGGTTGCGGGGTGGCGGTGGTGGGCATGTCAGCCTCCGATCGTCTCGGTCTCGGTGCCGCCGGCCCACTGGCTCAGCTTGAACACCACGAACTCGGCGGGCTTGACGACCGCGATGCCGATGTGGGCAATCACCATGCCCGCGTCGCGGACGTCCGGCGGGTTGGTCTCCTCGTCGCACTTGACGAAGAACGCCTCCTCCGGGCTGCGCCCCAGCAGCGCGCCGTCGCGCCACACGCGGGTGAGGAACGCCCCGATGTCGCGCCGGATCGAACGCCAGAGGGTGAAGTCGTTGGGCTCGAAGACCATCCACCGGGTGCCGTTGGCGATGGCCTGCTCGATGGCGATGCTGAGGCGTCGGACGTTGAGGTAGCGCCACTCGCTGGCCTCGGCGGCGAGCGTACGGGCGCCCCAGACCCGGATGCCCTCGCCGGCGAAGTAGCGGATCACGTTGACACCCTTGGGGTTGAGCACGTCGTGTTCCGGTCGGGTGACCAGGTAGCCCAGGTCGACGGCGCCGCGCACCGGCTCGTTGGCCGGTGCCTTGTGCACCCCGCGCAGGGCATCGGTGCGGGCCCAGATGCCGGCCAGGTGCCCGCTCGGCGGGGTGAGCTCCAACTCGCCGCTGATCGGGTCGCGCACCCGCAGCCAGGGGTAGTAGAACGCGCCGAACTCGGACTGGCGCGGCCGGTAGGCGGCCCCCTCGTGGCCGCCGGAGCCGCCCGGCTGGGCCGCGCCGCCGCCGGGACCGCCGCCCGTACCCTCGGCGGGCTTGGGGGGTTTGCCGGAGGACGGCGTGGCCACCCGGGTCAACGCGGAGATGTCGTCGATGTCCGGCGCCGGGTCGCAGATCGCGACCATGGTGCGGGTGCGCTCGGCCATGCTGAGCAGGGCCTCGTGCGACACCACGTCGTGGAAGCCGGGCGCGGCGATGATCGAGATCTCGTCGACGGCCTCCAGCAGTTGCAGACCCCCGCGCCGCTGCCCGGAGCCGGTGATCGCGCCACCCTCGCCGACGTTGACCACCCAGCAGCGGGCGCCCCCGTTGTCCAGGAAGCCGAAGACCGCCCGTGCCAACGGGGTGCTCTCCACCCGCTCCCCACTGGCGAAGAGCCGCAGGAACTCCGTCCAGTTGTTGACCGGCACCGCCTTGCCCAGATGGGCGGAGCGATCCGGGGCGACGCCGACGAAAGCCGCGATGCTGGTGCTCGCCGGCCCGATCGGTCGGGCGCCGCTGGGGACCTCCTCGACATAGATGCCGGGGGAGAAGTAACTGGGCATCGGTCCTCCTGTGCCTGTGGGTGTCAGTGGGTCGGTGGCGCGCAGACGATGACGATGTCGTCCTCGGCCGGGTCGACGTCGGCGGTGAGGACGAGCCCGCGTCCGCTCAGCCGCAGCCGGACCGGGCTCGGGTGCTCGGGGTCGTGCGGGACACCGACGATCAGGAACCGACCCTCGGTGTCGGTGCGGGTGGCGGAGCCGGTGGCGGGCAGCTCGACCCGCATCGCGGCCAGTGGCTGCTCCTGGGGGCCGACGACCCGCCCACTGAGGCTGCGCACGTCGAGTTGCCGCATCCGCAGCGGTTGCAGCACCGGCGGCGCGGCCGGAGTGGGGTGGTCCACCTGCGCCGCCACGTCGATCAGCAGCGCCGGTCGGGGTGCGGTGCCGAACGCCGTCCACAGCGGTGGGTCACCGGCCTCCAGTACGACCGGGTAACTGCCGTCGCTGGTCGCGGCGATGAGCACCCGGTCCAGCCGGGGCAACCCGGCCGGACCGGTGACGCAGAGCAGGTGGCGGACCGTGAACCGGTACGGTTCGCGGACCGCGCCGCTGGAGCGGGTCTGCCGGGCCGGGCGCAGTTCGAGGGGCCAGAGGGTGAGCCCGTCGGCGTCGTCGCACACGCGGGGCGGGCCGATCGGGACCGGTTCCCCCGCCGCGCTGGTCACCCAGGCGACCAGCTCGGCGGTGGCGCTCTCGATCGGTCCGCGCCCGTGGGTGGTCATCGCGGCGGCGTCCCCTGGATCCGGTACGCGATGGCCTCGTTCCACACGTGCGGGTAGACGCCGATCTCGAAGTACCGGGTGAAGCGGTTGATCGGCGCGTTGGTGTGGTCGTGGTAGAGCAGCCACACCGGCGCGATGGTGAACAGGACGTAGTTGGCCAGGACGAGGGGGATGTAGAGCGGCCCGAGCAGACGACCCTGGAAGATGTGCACGTCCTCGTGCCGCTGGATGCCGGAGGTGGAGCCGGCGCAGACGGTGCCGATGGTGGTGGCGTAGCGGGGCGACACTCCCTCCACGACGCTGACCCGGCCGCTGTTCAGTGATGTGGGCCGGTCCAGTGAGTGCCCGAAGATCAGGTGCACCGTCAGGTAGATCGCGCCGACGACAGTGTTGAGCAGACTCCAGGTGTGGTCGACGACGAAGAGGAAGATGCCGCGGGCGTCCGAGCCGTACACCCCGGCGGAGGCCACCGACCAGCCGAAGACCGCGCCGACCACCAGGCCCACGACGGCGCCGATCAGCAGCCCGATGGGGCCACCGGCGAGGAAGCCGAGTAGGGCGCCGAAGCCGACGTGAGCGGCTGCGCTGAGAATTCCGAAGACCATGACGGCACCCCTCAGACCCAGGAACGGAAGACTCGGGGCTCACGACCGCTCGCGACCTGGGTCGGCGTCGCCTGTCGATTGCCGGGCGGGAACTGGTTGACGCCGAGTGCGGCGGAGAAGATGACCAGCGCGTTGAAGAACGCGATGACCCACTTCTCGCCGCCGGCCTCGTCGGCGAACGCCGCTGTCACGTAGGACAGCAGCAACGCGATGGCGATGGCGATCCACTTGCGGAGCTTGTCGCCGCTCGGGCCGATCAGCCCGCCGATGACGTTGGTGGCCAGCAGGGTGGCGGCGCTCGCGCCGGCGATGGTCCCCAGGGCTGCCCAGGTGAAGAGATCGTTCATGACGATCCCCCTTCTGCGATGGTGCGACCGGGATGTGGTGGTGGTGAGGTCCGGTGCCCCTGCGGGGAGCACCGGGGCCGGTCGCCGTCGTCTCGGGGGCGGCCGGGGCCGGGCGTGGCCGGCCGAGCCGGCCACCAGGTGGATCAGCCGGGCCCCGGGGCGCCGGCGGGAGGGCCCGGCGGCGGGGTCGGACCGGGCGCCGCCGGCGCCGCGGGGTGACGGCGGCGAATCAGGAGTACGCCCACCGCGGCGAGCAGCAGCAGGAGGAGGACACCGCCGACGACGAACAGCCAGGGGAATCCGCCGTCGTCCTCCTCGCCGGCGGCAACCGGCGAGGTGGACGGTCGTGGTGGCGCCTCGGCCACGGCCCGCAGCTCGGCTGGCTTGTCCTGGTTGGGATCGACCTTCCAACTGACCGACCGGCCGTTGACGGAGCCATTGCTGTCGATCACCCGGCCGGGAAATGTCACCGAGATCTCGAACGACATGAGCTTGAGGAACGCCTGTTGGTTCTGCGGATTCTGTTCCGCAACCTTTCCGCCATATTTCTTGGGATCGAGCGGCAGCGTGAAGCGGTAAAGATCGCCGTCCCTGACCAGTTTCACGCTCTCGGTGTCGAAACCGGCCAGCGGCGCCTTGCGGTAACTGATCTGGGAGCCGTAGAAAGTGTCGTCCTGGTAAAGGGTTTCCTCGCCCGCCGGCAGGGCGGGGATGTTCTGCCGCAACTCCGCGAAGGCGACCGGGAGGTTCTTGTTGCGACTGCTCAGCACGGACTTCTGGGCCGTCAGCAGGAGCTGCCCGTCGACAGTGTCGTCGGCGTTGACGGTCAACCCCATGTTGAGCTGCATACAGCCGCTCAGCGCGGCGAGAAGAAGGAGGCACACCGCGACGCGGAGTGCCCTACCGCGGTTGACTCTCCTGTTCATGGGCTCAGTGTGTGTGATCGCTTTCACCATCAGCAGTCAGCGATCGGTCACAACGAAGTCGCCGATTGTACCGGCGCACTGTCGCCTTTGATTAGTGCCGCCGACGCCCCGAATGACTATTCTGGAGCTTTGGGGCCACGACGGCTCCTCGCCGGCCGTAGTCTGGCCGGATGAGAATTGTCGCGTGCGTCCTGCTGGTAGATCCCGACGGGCAGCTGCTGTTGCAACTGCGCGACGGCGACGCGACGCACCACCCGAACGTGTGGGGGCTGCCCGGCGGCCACGGCGAGCCGGGGGAGACGCCGGAGCAGACCGCCGAGCGGGAGTTGTTGGAGGAGACCGGCCTGCGGGCCGACGGGCCGCTGCAACCGGTCGCCGTGCAGTCGCTGCCCGAGCTGGCCCGGGTGAAGCACTACTTCCTCGGCACCACCAGGGCCCGGCAGGAGGACGTCGTGCTCGGCGAGGGCGCGGCGATGCTCTTCGTCCCGGGTGCCGAGGTGCTCGACGGTCGTCCCTGGACGCCGGGCACCGTGGAGGTGTTGACCGAGTTCCTCGCCTCGGCTGAGTACGCCGCCCTGGCCACCGGCCGGATCGCTGGCCCGGCTCAGACCGCCGGCGGTCGCCAGTCCGCGTAGCGAGCCATGCTGCGCAGGGCCAGCCGGCTCGGGATGAGCCGCAACGCGACGGTCCGCATCGCGAAGGCGACCGGGTTGTGCAGCTGCTGTCCGAACCTTCCAGCGACGTAGGAGGCACGGGCAACTGACTGACTGCGTGGTCGACGCTGCTCGTCGTACGCCGCCAGGGCAACGGGCACGTGCCCTGCGCCGCCGGCGCAGACCGCGCCGAGCACCACAGCGTCCTCGATCGCCTGTCCGGCGCCCTGCCCCAGGTTGGGCGTCATCGGGTGGGCCGCGTCGCCGAGCAAGGCCACCCGCCCCCGCACGTACGAGGGCAGCGGCTCGGCCAGGTGGTGGATGTCGTTGCGCAGCACGACGTCGGGTGGGGTTGCCGCGAGAAGCGCCGGGATGGGGGCGTGCCAATCGCCGAAGTGCTCCCGCACTGCCGCCAGCTCGTCGGGAGCGTGGCCGCCGGGCGGGGCGTTCAGTGCGCCGTACCAGTAGAGCTGGCCGTCGCCGATCGGCACCATGCCGAACTCGGCTCCCGGCCCCCAGGTGATGGCTGCCGGGATCGGATAGGGAAAGGCGATGGCCGCCCGCCACGTCGTCGATCCGGCGTACACCGGACCGGGGTGTTGCGGCCAGAGTTGGGCGCGGACCCGGCTGCGCAGGCCGTCGGCGCCGACCACCAGATCGGCGGTGACCGTGTGGGGGCCGTCAGGGCCCTGATAGCGCACCTCGGCGCTGTCCGGGCCCGACTCGACGTGCTCCACTGTGGCGGAGGTGTGCAGGGACGACGCCGGCAGGGCCTCGCGCAGGGTGCGGTGCAGCGTGGCCCGGTGCACGCCGAGCGCCGTGGTGCCCAGCTGCCTGATCATCTCCGCGGCCTCCACCCGGGACAACCACCGCCCGTGCCGGTCGCGCATTCCGCCGGGCGCCTCACCGTGTCCGCCCCGGCGCAGGGCTGGGCCGAGTCCGAGGGCGTCCAGCGCGCGCACCGCGTTCGCCATCAGGCTCAGGCCGGCGCCGACCTCGCGCATCTCGGGGGCGCGCTCCAGGACGGTGACCCGCCATCCGTGCCGGTGCAGGGCGAGCGCCGCGCTCAACCCGCCGATGCCGGCGCCGACCACCACCGCGTGTGAGTCGTCCATGTCGATCCTCCTTCTACACCTGTAGAAGAGCGATACTACCTCCGGACCACCGGGAGGGAGGAGTGCCATGACGGCGCGGGGGAACCGGATCGCGACACTGACCGACGCGGCCATCGAATTGATCGCCGACGGTGGCATGCGAGCCCTGACCCACCGTGCGGTCGACGGCCGCGCCGGAATGCCGCCGGGCACCACCTCCGCGTACCTGCGGACCCGGCAGGCGCTGATCGAGGCGGTGGTGGGACGGCTCGCCGAGCGGGACCGGGCCGACCTGGCGGCGTACGACCTGCCGACCGGCCCGCCACCCCCGACCCCTGCGCCCCGGCTCGACAGCGGCGACCTCGACGCGCTCGCCGCCGGCGTCGCCGAGGTGCTCGACCGCTGGTTGAGCACCGGACGCAGCCGGAGCCTCGCCCGCTACGCGTGCCTTCTGGAGGCGGTGCACCGGCCCGAGCTGCGCGGCATCCTGCAGCACGGCACCGGCCTGCGGGTGCAGGCCCGGTACCTGCTGACCCGGGCCGGGGCCACCGACCCTGATCGGCAGGGCGACCAGTTCGTGGCGTTCGTGGACGGGCTGCTCTTCGACCGGCTGGCCGGCGCGGGCGCACTCAGCGCCCCACCGCCCGGTACGGTCGCCAGCCGCGCCGACCTGAGCGCCGCCGTCCGTACGCTGCTGCGCGCCCTCACCGGAAGCTGACCCGACCGGCGCCGGTCGCCGAGCGGGACGCCGCGCCTGCCCGCGCGCGGGCCGATGGTGTCTTGGGCTGGCCGCGCGCAGGCCCGATGGTCTCTTGGGCTTGGTGGCGCGTGGGCCGGAGCGTGTGCGGGCTTGGTGGTGCGTGGGCCCGACGGCGTGGGGGCCCGTCTGCGCGCCTGCACCCGGGAGGGTCGCACAGCAGCCCGGTGATCAGGTCCGACGCGTGATGGGAGACGATCGCCACGGGATGCCGTGGCCGCCGGCATGGTGCGGTGGGCCGGCCCTTTGGAGCTGAATCGTTTACGACATCGCGCCTGATTCGTTTATGGCATCAGCTCCAAAGGGGGAGCGAACGGCGTGCTGCGGTGTGCCGGCGTGAGCTGGTGGCGGATGTGGTGAGCTGACGGCTTGACGGCTTGACGGCTTGACGGCTTGACGGCTTGACGGCCTGGCGGTCTGGCGGTCTGGCGGCTTGGCGGCTTGGCGGCTTGGCGTTGGGGCGGTCTGGCGGGTGGCCCAGCGGGGTGGAGAGGTTGGGCGATGGTGCGGTTCAGGGGCCTGCGGACGGCCGGCGGCCGGCTGCGGCACGGCTGGCGGCCGGTGTTGGAGGCAACCGTCGCGGCGACGGTGGCCTGGCTGCTGGCCACCCAGTTGCTCGGGCACCCACAGCCCTTCTTCGCGCCGGCCGCCGCGCTGATCGTCCTCGGACAGGCCCGGGGGCAGCGCATCCGCCGGGCCGTCGAGGTCATCCTCGGGGTCGCCGCCGGGGTGCTCGTCGCGGACCTGGTGGTGCAGGCGCTCGGCCCGGGCAGCACCTGGACGGTGTTCACCGTCATCCTGCTCACAGTCCTCCTGGCGGTGGCCTTCGGCGCCACCGGCGTGACGCTGGTGCAGGCCGCCGTTTCCGCGCTCTACCTGGTGGTGGTCGCACCGCCGGACGGCTCGTTGGTGCCGTTCCGCTTCGTCGACGCGCTGGTCGGCGGCGCGGTCGCCCTCGCGGCCAGCCTGCTGGTCGACGCCCGGCATCCGCTGGCCCCGCTGGTCGCCGAGGTGCGGCGGACCTTCGACGAGCTGGCTGGTCTGCTGGGCGGGATCGCCGACGCGCTGAACGACCGTGACGAGCCGGCGGCGGTCGCCGCGCTGAGGCAGGCGCGGGGGATGGACGCCCGGGTCGACGGGCTGCGCGACGGTGTGCTGGCCGCCGGTGAGGCGCTGCGGCTCAACGTCCGTCGACGTCGGCACATCGGTCGGCTGCGTTCGGTGGACGAGTCGATCCGACAGATCGACTACGCGGTCCGCAACGTCCGCGTGCTGGCCCGTGCGGGGGTGACCCTCAGCCGGCTGCACACTCCTGTTCCGCCCGAGCTGGGCGTCGCCCTACGGTCACTGGCCGAGGCGGTCCGTCAGGCCGGTGCCGCCCTCGCCGCCGACCTCGACGGGCAGGAGGAGACCGCCGACGGGCACGCCAGTCGGGCCGACGAGTCGGCGCTGGCCGCGGTGCACGCCGCCGGGCAGCTCTTCGGCCCCACGCAGACCCTCCCGCTAGCGATGATCATCGGTCAGGTCCGGGCGACGGCCATCGACCTGCTGCGCGGCGTCAACCCGGAGGACGACGCCGCCGTTCTCGCCCGCGTCGACGAAGCCCTGGGCCTCCCACCGGTCTGATGTCCGCACTGCTCAACGCTGGTTCCCCGCCCTTCAAGGATGGGCGGTCAGCCAGGTGGTGGCGGCGTCGCGGATCGGGGCGGGAATGTCGTGGCCGCCGGGGAACTCCTGGTAGGTCACGTCGTAGCCGAGGTCGTGCAGGTGGGGAACGAGACGGCGGCTGCACACGTCGATGGGCAACACCCGGTCGTCGACGCCGTGCGAGATGAAGATCCGTGGCCGGCCGTGGGTGACCGGTGGCGCGGCGAAACCGGGGGAGAAGGCCAGCACCGCGTCGACCAGATCCCCGTTCGCCAAGCCCAGCGACAGCGCGTACGAGGCACCGTCGGAAAAGCCGCCGACCGTCACGTCGGCCACCGGGTAGGTGTCGAAGACGGTCGCCAACAGCCCGTCGATGCGCCCCACGTCCGCCCCGAAGCCACCGGCGATCAGGTCCCAACTGGCCGCTGACGAGTCCGGGGCGACCAGCAGCAGGTGATGCGCGTCCGCGACTGGCAACAGCAGGTCCAGCCCCTGTCGCGCCGAGCCGCCCGCACCGTGCAGGAGCAGCACCAACCGGTACGCCGAACCGTCGGTCGCCGGCTCCGGGGCGTACCCCAGGGCCAGCCGGTCACCGTCGGGGCCGGTCATCGGCACCAGCCCGGTGCGGCCCGGCGCCTCCGGGGGGTGCCGGCGGACGGTCAACCGGCCGTCCCGGGGGCTCGGCGCCGGGTCCCAGTGCGACGGCGCGGAGTCGGACACTCCTCGGCGCTCCTCACGGTGGACGGAAGCTCCGACGCGGTTACCCGGCCCGTCACTGGTTAACCGTGAGCGTGCTCGACCGGACGTCGACTCAAGCGCTGGCCCGTGCCACCAGTGCGGACGGGAAGAGGGTCACCGGGGCAGCCGGGCGCCCCTCCAGCAGAGCGGTGGCTGCGGCGCCGGCGATCCGCCCGACCGGATGACTCGCCGTGGTCAGCGCCGGGGCGGTCATCCCGGCCAACGGAATGTCGTCGAAGCCGGCCACCGCGACGTCGTCGGGCACCTGCGCGCCGGCGTCGCGCAGGCCAGCGATCACCCCGAGCGCGGTGTCGTCGCTGATCGCGTAGATGGCGTCGATGTCCGGCCAGCGGCGCAGCGCCTCGCCGGCCGCCGTCCGGCCGCGCGCCGCCCGGAAGTCCCCGGGCAGTATCCGCTCCGGTAGGCCGGTCTCGGCCATCAGCCGGCGGTACGTCTGCACGGGGCGTTGCGCGCAGGGCAGCCACCGGGGGCCGGTCACCATGGCGATCCGGCGGCGCCCCGAGGCGTACAGATGACGCAGCACCGCCTCGGAGCCGGCGGCGTTGTCGACGTCGAACGAGGGAACTGTCGCCGAGCCGATGCCGATCGAGACCACTCGACCACGCAGCGACCGGGGCACCGCCGCCAGCAGCTCCTCGGTGGTGTTGACCAGGATCACCCCGCACACACTGCGATCGCCCTCGAGTTGGTCGAGGCTGCGGGGGTCGCCGAACGGCAGCCAGCACAGGGCCACCCCGACACCGGCGGGCGTGCACACCCGGGCGGCCGCGCCGACCACCTGGTTCACGTACGGGTCGTCCAGCACGGCGGCGCTGGTGCCCAGAACGGCAACGACCAGGCGTACGCCGCCTCGGCCGTGGACCAGCGCCCGCGCGGCCGGGTTGGGCACGTAGCCGAGCTGGTCGACGGCCGCCGTGACCTGTTTCCGGGCGGCCGGCGAGGCGAATCCCGTGCCGGCGATCACCCGCGACGCCGTGGACCGGGACACCCCGGCGACCCGGGCCACGTCCTCAAGAGTGGCAGGTCGGTGTGCCGCTGTCGTCATCGTCGCCTCCTGCGGCGGCCCGTCAGGTGGGGACCAACGCCTGCCCATCATGCCCCGGCCGGTCCAGCAGCGGTAAGGGGCGGTGCCCGGTTGTGGTGGTAGCGCTCTCAGGTGTGCGATCGTGCCAGGAGATCACCCCGAGAAAGAGGACTTACCCTCGTGAGCGCCCCCACCAGTCGCCCGTTAGCCCCGGAAACCGCGTCGCCGACCCTGCGGACGGTGCGGCTCGCCCGCAACGGCGTCGCTGTCACCTTCACCCTCAACGGGCTGGCCGTGGGTAGCTGGTTCTCCCGCGTTCCGGCGGTCCGGGAGGCGTTGGACCTCTCCGCCGGCCGACTCGGGTTGCTGCTGCTGGCGATGAGCGTCGGCGCGTTGCTCGCCATGCCAACGGCCGGCCTGCTCGCCCAGCGTCTCGGCGCGGCCCGCACCGTCACCCTCGCCACCGGGGTGGTCGCGGTCGGCCTGACCGTGGCGGGCCTGGGCGCCACGATGACCGGGTCGTTCGCCGTCGTCGCCCTGGGACTTGTCGCTCTCGGCTACGGCTCCGGCGCCTGCGACGTGGCGATGAACGTCGAGGGCGCGGCGGTGGAACGGCGGCTGGCTCGTACGATCATGCCCCGGTTCCACGCCGGGTGGAGCCTCGGCTCGGTGGCCGGAGCGGCGCTGGGCGCCGGGGCGGCCCGGTTCGACGTGTCGGTCGGCGCGCATCTCGTCGCTGTGGCGGTTGTCGTGTTGACCGGCACCGCGCTCGCCGCCCGGACGTTCATGCCCGTGGGCAGCGATCACACCGGCGACCCGGCGGACGCCACCCCGGCTGCCCGCCGCCGGGCTCAGCTCGCTGCCTGGCGGGAGCCGCGCACCCTGCTGATCGGGCTGTTCGTGCTGGTGGCGGCGTTCACCGAGGGTGCCGCCAACGACTGGCTGGCCGTGGCGTTCATCGATGGACGGGAGTTGAGCGAGGCCGCCGGCGCGGCGGTCTTCGCGGTCTTCGTGGTCGGCATGACCGTCGGACGCACCGTCGGCACCATCGCGCTGGACCGGTGGGGTCGGGTGCCGGTGCTCAGCGGCACCATCGGCCTCGCCGTGGTCGGCGCCGGCCTGGCGGTGCTGGCGGGCTCCGGGCCGGTGGCTGTCATCGGCGTCGCGCTGTGGGGCCTGGGTGCGTCGTTGGGCTTCCCGGTCGGGATGAGCGCGGCGGCCGACGACGAGGCGCACGCGGCGGTGCGGGTGAGCGTGGTCGCGGTGATCGGCTACACCGCGTTCCTCGGTGGCCCGCCGTTGCTGGGGCTGGTCGGCGACGAGGTCGGCACCCTACGCGCGTTGCTGGCGGTGCCGTTGCTGCTGCTGCCGACCCTGCTGCTGGTGCCGGTGCTGCGCCCGCCGCACGCGGTTTCCTCCGCCACTAAAAACTAACCCACTCCGCCGTCGGGCGGTATCGGGTGCGTGGCCGACTGCGTCACGTACCCGAGCTGGTTAGGGTCGCCCGATGCCAACCGATGAGATCACCGCCGCCGCGGCGGGCACCTGGACCCTGGGCGACCGCACAGTGCGCCGGATGGGCTTCGGCTCCATGCGGATCACCGCGAACCCCGACCCTGACCGGGCCGTCGCCCTGCTGCGCCGCGCCGTGGAGCTGGGCGTCAACCACATCGACACCGCCGCGTTCTACGTCTCGCCCGGCGGCACCCTACGCGTCGGCACCGGACCTGCCCGCTACGCCACCGAGCTGATCCGCGCGGCGCTCGCCCCGTACCCGAAGGACCTGGTGATCGCCACCAAGGTCGGTTTCGGGTACGACCCGGAGGCGGGCTTCACCGAGGCGTTCACCCCGGCGCAGTTGCGGGCCCAGGTGGAGGAGAACCTTCGCCGGCTCGGCCGCGACCAGCTCGACGTGGTGAACCTGCGCCTCGGCCGAGGGTCGGGTGCGGTGCCGGTGGCCGACCGGTTCGGCGCGCTCGCCGAGTTGCGGGCCGCCGGGCTGATCCGGCACCTCGGGCTCTCCAACGTCCGGCCGGAACAGCTGGACGAGGTGACGGGCATCGCGCCGGTGGTCTGCGTGCAGAACAACTACGGGGTGGACGCCTACCGGGAGCAGGACGCGTTCGTCCGGCTCTGCGGTGAGCGGGGCATCGCCTACGTGCCGTTCTTCGCGCTGGCCGGCACCGGGCGGGAGGCGGGCGCGAGCACCGCGCAGGGCGAGGCCGTCGAGGCCGTCGCCCGCGCCCACGGCGTCACCCCGCAGCAGGTACGCCTCGCCTGGACCCTGCACCAGGGCCCCCACGTGCTCGCCATCCCCGGCACCGCGGACCCGGAGCACCTGGCGCAGAACGTCGCCGCTGGAGCCCTACGCCTGACCCCGGAAGACCTGACCCGTCTCCGTTGATCGTCCACCCCGTCACCGCTCAGGCCCGCACGACGTGCACCACAATCTCCTGACCATCGCCCACAGTGCCGGAGAACCCCTCCGACAACGCGTCCGTGACCGTCAGCTGGAGCGCGAGGGTCTCGTGCGCGATGAGCTTCTGATGCGCGGAGACCGCCGCCGCGACGTCCGCGGGGGCGGCGATCGACACCGTGATCCGGTCGGAGACCTCGAAGTCGGCGTCGCGGCGGGCCTGCTGGATGATGCGGACGACGTCGCGTGCGACGCCCTCGGCCGCCAGTTCGGGGGTGATCTCGGTGTCCAACGCGATCGTCGCGCCACGCTGGGACTCCACGACCCAACCGGTGCGCGGCACCTCCGTGATCAGGATGTCGTCCAGGCCCACCTCGACCTGCGTACCGTCGACCGACAGCGGGTACGACCCGTTCGCCCGGACGCCGTCGACCAGGTCGCGGGGGGCGACGGCGGCAATCGCCGTCGCGACGTGCTGGGTGCGGTTGCCGAACCGGCGGCCCAGGGTCCGGAAGTTCGCTTTGACCCGCACGTCGATGACCCCGCTCTGGGCGTCGAGCGGCTGGAGGACCTTGACGTTCAACTCGTCGCCGATGTCGTCCAGCAACGCCTGCGGGAGAACGGTGCCGGCCGGCAGCCCCACGAGCGCCCGGCTCAACGGCTGACGGATCCGCAGACTGCTCGCCTTACGCGCGGACCGTCCCGCCTCGGCCAACGCCCGCGCCGTGGCCACCTGGGCCGACAACTGCGTACTGATCAGTGTGGTGTCCGGTGTGGGCCAGGTCGCCAGGTGCACCGACTCCGCAGCCGTCGCGGCACCCGGCCGGACGACCTGCTGCCACAACTGCTCCGTGACGAAGGGAACGAAGGGCGCCAGTAGCCGCGTGAGAATGTCGATGCACTCGTACAGGGTGGTGAGGGCGTCGGGGTCGCCCTCCCAGAAACGCTGCCGCGACCGCCGCACGTACCAGTTCGACAGATCGTCGATGAAGTCGGCGAGCAGCCGGCCGGCGCGGGCCGTGTCGTAGTTCTGCATCCGTTCGTCGACGGCGGCCGCGAGGGCGTGGACCTCGCCGACGATCCACCGGTCCAACACCGGCCGCTGGGCGACCGGCTGCGCCAGTTGCGGCGTCCACGTCGAGTTCGCCGCGTAGAGGGAGAAGAACGCAGCGGTGTTCCAGTACGTCATCAACACCTTGCGGACGATCTCGTCGAGCGGGCCGGGGCCGATCCGGCGCGGCGACCACGGTGAGCCGGAGCAGGCCATGAACCAGCGCACCGCGTCGGCGCCGTGCGTGTCCATCAACGGGATCGGCAGCAGGATGTTGCCCAGGTGTTTGCTCATCTTGCGGCCGTCCTCGGCCAGGATGTGCCCGAGGCAGACGACGTTCTCGTACGGGGACCGGTCGAAGACCAGCGTGCCCACCGCCATCAGCGTGTAGAACCACCCCCGCGTCTGGTCGATCGCCTCGCAGATGTACTGGGCCGGGTAGGTGCGCTCGAAGATCTCTTTGCTACCCGGCACGTGGGGGTAGCCCAACGACGCGAACGGCATGGCCCCGGAGTCGTACCAGGCGTCGATCACCTCCGGGACCCGGGTGGCGGTCCGGCCGCAGTCCGGGCAGGCGAAGGTGATCTCATCGACGTACGGGCGGTGCGGATCCAGCTCGGACAGGTCGGCGCCGGCCAGCTCCCCGAGTTCAGTACGGGAACCGACGGCGGTCACGTGGTTGTCCGGGCATCGCCACAGCGGCAGCGGGGTGCCCCAGTACCGGGAACGGGATACCGCCCAGTCGATGTTGTTCTTCAGCCAGTCGCCGTAGCGGCCGTGTTTGATGTGCTCCGGGAACCAGTTGGTGTGCTCATTCTCCCGCGTCAGCTCGTCGCGGACCTCGGTCGTCCGGATGTACCAGGACGGCTGCGCGTAGTACATCAGCGGCGTGTGGCACCGCCAGCAGTGCGGGTAGGGGTGCTCGAACGGTTCGTGCCGGAACAACCGGCCAGACTGCCTGAGACGGTCGATCAGCAACGCGTCGGCGTCCTTGAAGAACACCCCACCGACCAGGTCGATGCCGTCGTTGAACCGCCCGTTCGGGGCGACCGGGTTGACCAGCGGCAACCCGTACGCGCGGCAGACGGCGAGGTCGTCCGCGCCGAATGCCGGCGCCTGGTGCACGAGGCCGGTGCCGTCCTCGGTCGTGACGTACTCCGCGAGGACCACGAGGTGCGCGTCCGGGATGTCCACCAGGTCGAACGGCCGCTCGTACCGCAGTCCTTCAAGGGCCGACCCGGGTACGGTCGCCAGGATCTCCGCCTCGTCGCCGAGGACCCGCCGGGCCAGCGGTTCGGCGACGACGAACGTGCCCTGCGCGGTGCGGGCGAGGGCGTACGTCACAGCGGGGTGTACGGCGACGGCGGTGTTGGACACCAGGGTCCACGGGGTGGTGGTCCAGATCAGCAGGTCGACACCGCTGTGTCCAGCCACGTCCCCGCGCACCGGAAACCGCACGTACACGGAAGGGTCGGTGACGGTCTCGTACCCCTGCGCCACCTCGTGGTCGGACAGGGTCGTGCCGTCGCGGGTGCAGTACGGCGCGACCCGGAAGTCCTCCACCAGCCGGCCGCCGTCGTGGATCTGCTTCAGTGACCACCAGACGCTGTCCACGTACTCCGGGGACATGGTCTGGTACGGATGCTCCAGGTCGATCCAGTAACCCATACGCTCGCTGAGCTGGACGAACTCGTCGACGTGCCGCAGCACCGAGGTGCGGCACAGGGCGTTGAACTCCGCGACGCCCATCCTCTCGATGTCGGCCTTGCCGCTGAGCCCCAGTTCCTTCTCCACCGCGAGCTCGACGGGCAGGCCGTGGCAGTCCCACCCGGCACGGCGCGGCACCGAGAAGCCCCGCATCGTCCGGTACCGGGGAAAGAGGTCCTTGAAGACCCTCGCCTCGATATGGTGGGTGCCCGGCGTGCCGTTGGCGGTCGGCGGGCCCTCGTAGAACACCCACGGCGGGCCGTCGGCCGTCTGCTCCAGACTCCGGTTGAACACGTTGTTGGCCTGCCACCACTCGATGACCGCACGGTCCATCCCACCAAGGTCGATCTTGGTGGGCAGTGGCACGAATGGCGACTTCGACGGACCGTCCGGCACCGACGTTCTCCCTACACTTCACGTCCGCTCGCGGGGGCATCAGCTCACTGCCCACGCGGGGACGAAGCGCCGGGCGTATGGCCAGGACTCCGCGGTACCACCCCGCTTGCGCCTCGACGGTGCAGGCGCCGCTCAATTTCTCGACGTGACGTGCCGCTACGTCCGGTTCTACCGGGGCGGTCGAACTGCCCGTTCTTCCGGAGGCTCCCCGGTGATGGCCGGATCGGTGCCGTTGCCAAGCAGCATAGCTGCCGGTGCGCGGAGCCCGTGGCCGGAGCGCTAGCCGTGCAGCCAGATGCGGAGAGGGCCGGTGGTCGTGAAACCAGCGGAGAGCGCCGGCGTCAGTTCCGGGGTGCTCTCGTAGCCGAACAGCGGCGCGTCGGGCACTGTGGCACACACCGCGCGCCAGATGGCCCGGGAGGTGTCGACGCGGGCGAACAGGTTGGAGACGCCGTACGGGCCGTCGCCGCTGAGCACCGCACCACCGGTGACCACACCCCGGTCGTCGTGGCGGGCGAGCACCCGTACGCGGGGGTCGGCCAGGAGCGCGGGGCGGAACAGATCCCCGCCGTCGTGGGCCGCCGCCCAGGCCGCCAACTCGTCGGGTGTGGTGACCGGGGCCAGCGGTGTGTCGACAGGTGGTGCCGTCGGTGGCCGATGGATCCACTGCGCGTCGAAGAGCACCCGGAACCCGTACCCGGACAGGTCGAGGTCGGCGAAGCTGTCCTTCACCGACGCGCCCGGCCCGGCGTCGATCCGGGACAGCAGGGCCTCGGCGTCGACGCCCGGCCGTAGGGTGACCGCGTCCGGGTACCACCGCGGCGAACGGTAGGGGACCCACCAGGCGTCGGCGTCGGTACGTCCGGCCAACCCCTGGCTGCCGCAGACGATGTCGCACCACTCGGCGTTGTTGCGGGCCGCCGCCGCTACCCGTTCGTCCTCCTGCACGTCAGGCAGCCTAGGCGGCCCGGCGCTGGCTCAGGGGGCGTAGACCAGGTCCATCGTGTCGGCGTGCCCGGACCAGCGCAGGTCGAGGCGCCAGCAGCCAGCCTCGGGCAGGTCGACGATCGACGGACCGGGGCCACCGGGAACCTCCCGGATCACCCGGGTGTCGGTGCCGTCCAGCCTCGCGGTGATCTCCAGGGTCGCCGGCGCGGTCGGGTCGGGGGAGGTCGTCGCGGCGCGTGCCACCCACAGGATCTTGTTGTTCGACCCGTCCGTCCGGACCTGCCGCAGTGGGTGGGCGAACAGCACCGCCACGATGTCGCCCTTCGCGCCGAAGACGTGCGGAGCCCGCGCGTCCCCGCTGAACCCGGCGTCCGCCCAGTCCGGCAGGGACCCCGTCTCGACCCGCGCCGCGCAGGCGGTCGCGGTGCTCGTCGTGGTGGCCGCACCCGCCGTCGGCGCCGCCCCGCTGGTCGTGGTCGTGCACCCCGCCAGCAGAACCACCGAGGATGCCAGCACCAACCTGCCCCAGGAAACCATCTCGCTCCTTCCGGTACGCGTCGACGACTCGCCGCACCCTTCCGACACCGCCCAGGCCCGCCAGGTTCCTGGTGCTCGGCGGGGCCGAACTTCCTGGGCCGACAAATTCACTGTCCGGCGGCGGCGCGCGGTGATAGACATCCGGGGTGCCGAACACTGTGGAGTTCCCCGAGGTCCTGCGGCTGATCGAAGACCGCTCGGCGGCCTTCCGCGCCGCGATCGCGTCCGCGCCCGACCTTGACGTCCAGGTCCCGACCTGCCCTGACTGGACGCTGCGCGAACTGGCGCAGCACCTCGGCGACGGCCGCCGCCGCCAGGCCGCCATCGTCGCGGCGGGCCCCGGCGCCGAGCCCCCGACGAGGACGGACCCGAAGGGCGCCCCGACCGCGCCCCGCAACCGCGAAGCCCTCGACGCCTGGCTCGCCGAGTCGACCGAGCTCATGCTCGACGCGATGCGCGAGGCCGGCCCGGACCGCGGCTGCTGGACCTGGTGGGGCCGCTCGCAGGCCCCGGAGACCAGCGGAGCCGTGGCCCGGCACCAGGTCCAGGAACTGGCCGTCCACACCTACGACGCCCAGCTCACCCAGGGGGCGGCACAGCCGCTGCCGACGGACGTCGCGGTCGAGGGCGTCGACGAGTTCCTGACGACCGTCGCGGCGACGACCGTCCCCTGGCCCTTCGAGCCGGCGACCATCGACCTGCACACGACCGAGGGCCGCTCCTGGCGCCTGACCCTCAACGCCGACGGCGTCCGCTGCGACGACCTCGCCGCCGACGCGGAGCCGGGCGACATGGCGATGCGAGGCGCAGCGAGCGAAATGATCCTCTACTTCTACGATCGCGTCCCGCTCGACGGCCTGGAAACCACGGGCGACACCAAGCCGATGGAGCAGCTCGCGGACTGGGACCCGAACGCGCACTAGCCCACAGAACGCGCGATCTCGATCGCCTCGGCCTTGGTGAGGGCCCCCTCAAGCCGGTAGCTCACGTCGTTGTCCTGCCAGATCAGCGTCGAGGCGGCAAGTCGGGCGGTCTCCCTGCGGATCTCACCCGCCCGGTCCACGTAGGACAACGCGTGTGGGCCGTCGACCCAGACGGCGAAGTCGCCGTTCACCTGGACCCAGTTCGCGCCCGGCGGGGTGATCTCCTTGTGGAAGGCCAGGTCGAGGTGGCCGTCGAACGCGTCGACGCGCAGCGCGCCTCCGTCGTAGAGCAGCGTCGCCACCCGGTACCGGCCCGTGGCGTCCGGGTCGGCGACCAGTACCTGTTCGGGCGGCCCCAGCTTCGCCGGCAGGCGGATCGGAAACCGCACCGCCCGCTGGGCCTCGGCCAGGGCGACGGTCCGCTGGCCGGGCAACGGCGACGCGGTGCCGCCGGGCGGCACCGGGGCGGGTGAGGTGGCGATGCTGACCCCGGCGAAGCGCAGCAGCCCGGTGACGGCGTCGGCGATCGCGGCACGCGTCGGCGGCAACAGCGCCACCAGCAGGGCGACGAACGCCACCGCGGCGAGCGACCGCCACCGGCGCCGCCGGGGCGCGGGCGTGCCCAGTCGTACGCGGACACGGGCGGTCACGTCGGGCGGATCGGGGGTGTCCAGCCAGGCGGACAGGTCGCGCAGTTCCCGTTCGAGGTCACCCATGCCGGACCTCCGCACTGTCGAGCAGGCCGCGCAGCTTCGCCAGCGCCCGGGACGTACGCGACTTCACGGTGCCCCGGGGCCAGCCCAGAGCCGACACCGTCTCCTCCTCGGTGAGGTCGAGGAAGAACCGGCAGACGATGACCTCGCGGTCCCGTGTTGGCAGTTGCCGCAGCGCCTGCACCAGCGACCTCCGGCGCTCCCCGGCGAGGACCGCGGCGACCGCGTCGTCCTCGGCGATCTCCGACCTCGGGTCCGCTGCCGCCGCCCGCAGGACGAGCCCGTCGCGCCGGCCACGGGAGCGGTGCAGGTTGCGGGTTTCGTTCGCGACGATCGCGAGCAGCCACGACCGGAAGGACGCGTCACCCCGGTAACGGGACAGCTTCCGGTACGCCTTCACAAACGCCTCCTGGATGACGTCCTCGGAGTCCGAACCCGCGCCGAGCAGCACCGCTGTCCGGTACGCGGACGCGGTGTGCCGGGTGACCAGGAGGTCGTACGCCTCCGGGTCACCTGCCCGAGCGCGGGTGACGAGCGTCTCGTCGTCCAGGGGAGCCTCCGTTCGGATCACACTCATGACACCGCCCACCCGCCGCGGGTTCCACCCGGCGTGGGTCAGGTTGCTCCCATCCGCTGTGCAGCGTATTGCCAGGATTTGGTGGTGCACTGGGAGAGGTGTCGAGGAGAGGGGCTGGTCATGAGCTGGTTCAGTCGCCGGTCACGGGGTGCCGAGGCGACCCCGACGAAGCTGGACCGGGAGGCGACCCGCGAG
>NZ_JBEZEH010000047.1:0-35427 GCF_040648775.1 Micromonospora sp. NPDC049089 | reverse complement strand
CACCCGCCCGCGCGCCGGCCCGCCCCCCCCCCCCCGCAGCCTGGGGCCGGGCGGCCCCGGCCCCCCCATCGACGGTACGGCCGCAGCGCCGCCGGCCGTCGATCGTCCGGTCGGCGCGGAAGGTGACGTTGCCTGGCCGGCCGCGGTGCCGGTCGCCGAACCGGCCGAACCGGTCGTCGCCGCGGTTGAGCCCGGGCGGGTCCGCTGGGATCCAGCCGAGCGGCGTGCCCGCGCCAGCCAGTCGTTCTGGACGGCGGTGGTGGGCGTGCCGGCGATCTTCTCGGTGCTCCGCCTCGGCGTGGAGGCCGGCGGGGAGCTCCAGACCACGCTGCTGCTGGTGGCCAACGTCGGGCCGGTGAACCTGCTCGCCGGTTTCCTGACCACGGCGGCGCGGCTGCTCTCCACCGGGTTGGTCGCCGTCTTCGCGCTCGGCGCGGTACTGGCCGTCAGCGCGGACCGGCTTCCGCCCGGCACCCGTCGCCGCCCGCTCTTCGCCCGCTGGGCCGACATCACCCCGGCCTGGGTCGTGCTGGCCAGCTTCCTGCTCGCCCTGATCACCTGGCCGTTGCTCTATCTGCCGTTGCTGCTGCCGGCGTTCGTGGCCGCGTTCCAACTGAGCCCGGCGCGGCTGCACGAGCGGGTCGCGCCCCGGTTGCTGCTGATCGGCGCGCTGCTCGCCGGGTACGGCTGGCTGATGCTGCCCACGATGCGCGACGCGATGCGGCAGGGCGACGAGTGGCTGGTGCTGGCGCTCATCGTCGTGCCCCCGCTGCTCGCGCTCTTCGTCGCAGGGCCGCTGCCGGGCCTGGTGATCCGGCCGCTGGCGTCGGTGACCGAGGTGGCGGTGCTCGCCACCCTGGTCTGGGCTGCGGTGCCGGTGATCACCACACCGGTGCTGCCGCTGACCGTCACCACGGTGGGCGCGGAGAGTGGACCCACCGAGGACGTTCGCGGGCACGTGGTCACCACCGACGACGTCAACATGGTGATCCTTCAGGAACGGGGCGGGGTCCGGTACGTTCCGGTCGGTCTGGTCCGCGCCCAGGTGCTCTGCCCGAGCGAGGAGGAACTGCCCCGCCACCAACTGCGCATCCACGACTTCCACGTCGAGGATTCGCTGTTGGAGGGCATGGGTCGGCGGGTTCGCCCGGTCCACCGCATCGACGCCGCCTGCCGTACCCCGGCCTGAACCCCGCCCCGCCCGCCCAGCGCGCCGTCAGTAGGACTTGTCCTGGCCGAGGACGTGTTGGGCCACGAAGTTGAGGATCATCTCGCGGCTGACCGGGGCGATCCGGCCGGCCCGGACCGCGCCGAGCAGGGTCGCCACCCCGTACTCGGTGGTCATTCCGGCCCCGCCGAGCACCTGTACGGCGGTGTCCACGGCCAGCGCGGCGGCCTCCCCGGCCGCGTACTTGGCCATGTTGCCGGACACCCCGGCCTCCAGGTCGCGGCCGGCGTCGTACAGGGTGGCCGCCTTCTGGATCATGAGGCGGGCCAGCTCCACCTGCACAGCCGCGTGGGCCAGCGGATGCGACACCCCCTGGTGCGAGCCGATGCTCCGGCCACCCCAGACCTTGCGGGTGGCGGTGTACTCACTGGCCCGCTCGATGGCGTACCGACCGGTGCCGGCACCCATCGCGGCCACCGTGATCCGCTCCGGGTTGAGCCCGGCGAAGAGCGCCGGCAGCCCGGCGTCCAACGACTCACCCAGCAGCGCGTCGGCGGGCACCCGCACGTCGTCCAGGTAGAGCAGGAACTGGTTCTCCGGAGACACGATCTCCATGTCCAACTTGGACCGGGTCAGCCCAGCCGCGTCGGTCGGCACCAGGAACAGCGCCGGCTTCAACTTGCCGGTGGAGGAATCCTCGGTGCGGGCCACCACCAGCACGTGACCGGCCTCGTCGACTCCGGAGATGTAGCACTTGCGGCCGTTGAGCAGCCAACCGTCGCCGTCGCGGCGAGCCACGGTGCCGAGCCGGTGGAAGTTGGAACCGGCCTCCGGCTCGGTGATCGCGAAGACGATCTTCTGGGAGCCGTCGGCGAGGCCCGGCAGGTGCCGCTTGCGCTGCTCCTCGGTGCCGTGACGACTGAGCACCGTCGCCGCGATGGCGGGGGAGACCACCAGCAGTAGCAGCGGGCAACCCGCAGCCGCCAACTCCTCGCAGACGATGGCCAGCTCGGTGATGCCGCCGCCTCCGCCGCCGTACTCGGTGGGGATGTTTACCCCCAGGTAGCCGAGCCGTCCGGCCTCCGCCCAGAGTTCGGTGGTGTGTTCGCCGGCCCTCGCCTTCTCGACGAAGTAGGAGTGGCCGTACCGACGGCCGAGCGCCCGCACGGCGTCGCGCAACTGGTCCTGCTCGGGGGTGAGGTCGAAGGTCATCGGGGGTCCTTTTCGTCGACAACGGCCAACACGGCGCCCGTCTTCACCTGACCGCCGGTTGGCACCGGCAACTCGGCGACCACCCCGTCGATCGGGGCGAGCACGGGATGTTCCAGCTTCATCGCTTCCAGCGTGAGCAGCGGATCGCCGGCCGAGACCCGCTGGCCGACCTCGACGTGCACCCGGGTCACCACGCCGGGCAGCGGCGCGAGCAGCGACCCGGCCGCCACCGCCGTGGTGGGCAGCGGGAGACGCGGTAGCTCGGCCAGGCTCGCCGCCCCGTCCGGGCCGTCCACGAAGACAGCCGACCCCACCCGGTGTACGCGGTACGCGCGGCGGACCCCGTCGACGTCGAGCACCGCCCGGTCGGCTGTGGCCTCGACCAGCGCCACCGTCGGTCGCTCGGCCGACTCCTGCGCCGCCGACGTGCTGGACCAGTCGGCGAGCCGGCCGACCCGGTCCAGCCGGTAGCGGATCTCGATCTCGTCGCCGTCCGGCCCGAGAAAGCGGGTGGTCTGGGGAACGGCGGGCACGTTGCGCCAGCCGGAGGGGAGCCCGGAGAGCACCGGTGCGGTCGCCCGGCGCTGGGCGGCCGTGGCCAGCGCCGCGGCGAGGGCGGTGACCGGCAGCCGGTCGGCGGGCAGCAGCGGAGTGAAGACCTCCGGGTGCCGGTCCAGGAAACCCGTGTCGATCTCCACGGCGGCGAACGCGGGGCTGCGCAGCACCCGGACCAGCAGATCCCGGTTGGTGGTCACCCCATGCAGCTCGGCCCGGGCCAACGCGCTGGCCAGCAGCCGGGTCGCCTCCGCGCGGGTACGACCCCAGGCGACCAACTTCGCAAGCATCGAGTCGTAGTGCACCCCGACCACCGAGCCGGCCAGCACACCCGAGTCGAGCCGCAGGCCCGGCCCGGCCAGCCCACCGAACTCGGTCGCCACATCGCCGACGCTGAACCGGTGCAGGCTCCCGGTGGCCGGCCGCCAACCCGCCGCCGCGTCCTCGGCGCAGAGGCGCACCTCGATCGCGTGCCCGGCGCTCGCCGGCAGGGCCGCCGGCAACGGCTCACCCTCGGCGACGAGCAGTTGCAGACCCACCAAGTCCAGACCGGTGCACAACTCGGTGACCGGGTGCTCGACCTGAAGGCGGGTGTTCATCTCCAGGAAGAAGAACTCACCGCCCGGGGCGAGCAGGAACTCCACAGTGCCCGCGCCCAGGTAGTCGACAGCACGCCCGGCGGCCACCGCCGCCTCGTGCAACGCCGTCCGCACCCGGTCCGGCACCACCGCCGGCGCCTCCTCGACGATCTTCTGGTGTCGCCGCTGGATCGAGCACTCCCGGTCGCCGAGCGCCACCACCCGACCGTGGGCGTCACCGAAGATCTGCACCTCGACGTGCCGGCCGCGCTCGACGTACCGCTCGATGAAGACAGTGCCGTCGCCGAATGCGGCAGCCGCCTCGCGGCGCGCGGAGGCCACGGCCTCGGCCAGTTCGTCGGCGGTCCGGACGATCCGCATGCCCCGGCCACCACCGCCGGCGGAGGCCTTCACCAGCACCGGAAAGTCGGTGATCCGGTCGGTATCCGTCCAGCTCGGCAGCATCGGCACGCCCGCCTCGGCGAGCAGCGCCTTCGCCGCCAGCTTGTCGCCCATCGCGGCGATCACCTTGGCCGGCGGGCCGACCCAGGTCAGACCGGCGTCGGTCACCGCCGCCGCGAACTCGGCGTTCTCGGCGAGGAACCCGTACCCGGGGTGGACGGCGTCCGCGCCGCTGCGCCGGGCCGCGTCCAGGATCAGATCGACCCGCAGGTACGTCTCGGCAGGCGTTCTCCCTGGCAGGCGTACGGCCTGGTCGGCCTCGGCCACGAACGGCGCGTCGGCGTCCGCGTCCGAGTGCACGGCGACGGTCTGCACGCCCACTGCGCGGCAGGTGGCGAAGACCCGACGGGCGATCTCGCCCCGGTTGGCCACGAGCAGTCTGTTGATCATGATGGCCTGAGCCTGCCTTTCGTTCGCGACTGCGGGACTCCGCTTCGCTGCGTTCGTCGCGCTCACGGTCTACATCCGGAAGACGCCGAAACCGTCGGCGCCCTTCACCGGTCCGTTGTGGATCGCCGAGAGGCAGAGCCCGAGGACGGTCCGGGTGTCCCGGGGGTCGATCACCCCGTCGTCGTAGAGCCGGCCGGAGAGGAAGAGCGCGCCGGACTGCGACTCGATCTGCTGCTCGACCATCATTCGCATCGCGGCGTCGGAGTCCTCGTCGTAGTCGCGCCCTCGTGCGGCAGCCGCCTGCCGGGCCACGATCGACAGCACCCCCGCGAGCTGCGCCGGGCCCATCACCGCCGACTTCGCGTTCGGCCAGGTGAACAGGAACCTCGGCTCGTACGCGCGGCCGCACATGCCGTAGTTGCCGGCGCCGTAGGAGGCGCCCATGTTCACCGTCAGGTGCGGCACCGTCGAGTTCGACACCGCGTTGACCATCAACGCGCCGTGCTTGATGATGCCGCGCTGCTCGTACTCGGTGCCGACCATGTAGCCGGTGGTGTTCTGCAAGAAGATCAACGGGGTGTCCGAGGCGTTCGCGAGCTGGATGAACTGGGCCGCCTTCTGCGCCTCCGCGCTGAACAGCACCCCCCGGGCGTTCGCCAGCACCCCCACCGGATATCCGTGCAGCTCGCCCCAACCGGTGACCAGCGCGTCCCCGTACGCCGGCTTGAACTCGTCGAAGTCGCTGCCGTCCAGGATCCGGGCCAGCACCTCGCGGGGGTCGAACGGCACCTTCAGGTCGGCGCTGGTGATGCCGAGCAGCTCCTCCGGGTCGTACTTCGGCGGCTGTGGCACCGCCGTCCGCGGCGACGGGCCCCGCTTGCGCCAGTTCAACCGGCGGACGCACTGCCGGGCCAGCCGGATGCCGTCCCGCTCGTCGACGGCCAGGTAGTCGGCGAGCCCGGACGTGCCCGCGTGCATCGCCGCGCCACCCAGCGACTCGTCGTCGGTGACCTCGCCGGTCGCCATCTTCACCAGCGGCGGACCGGCCAGGTAGACCTGTGACCGGTCCCGAATCATGATCACGTGGTCGGACATCCCCGGCACGTACGCTCCACCGGCCGTGGCGTTGCCGAAGACCACGCTGACAGTGGGGATGCCGGCCGCCGAGAGCCGGGTGAGGTCACGGAACACCCGACCGCCGGGAATGAAGATCTCCGCCTGGGTGGGCAGGTCCGCCCCGGCCGACTCCACCAGATTGACCATGGGCAGCCGGTTGGCCAGGGCGATCTCACCGGCCCGCCGGGTCTTCGCCAGCGACCACGGGTTGACAGCGCCGCCGCGTACCGTCGGGTCGTTGGCGACGATCAGGCACTCCACGCCCTCGACGACCCCGATGCCGGTGACCACGCTGGCCCCGACCGGGAAGTCCGAGCCGTACGCGGCGACCGGCGACAACTCCAGGAACGGGCTGTCGGCGTCCACCAGCAGCTCGATCCGCTCCCGAGGGAGCAGTTTGCCGCGGGCGTGGTGCCGGGTCACGTACTTCTCGCCGCCACCCGCTCGCGCCTGGTCCAGCGCGGCGTCCAACTCGGTCAACCGCTCCAGCAACGCCGCCCGGTTCGCCAGGTACGAGGGCGCGGACGGGTCGACCGTGCTGTCCAATGTGGTCATAGGCCCATGCCTTTCGCGATGATCTCGTTCATGATCTCGGTGGTGCCGCCGCCGATGCCGAGGATCCGCGCGTCGCGGTAGTGCCGCTCCACCTCGGCGTCGCGCAGGTAGCCGAACCCGCCGTGCAGCTGCAACGCCTGGTCGACGACGTGGTCGCAGGCGGCCACCGCCACGTTCTTCGCCATCGCCACCTCGGTCACCACCGGCTCGCCGGCCGCGACCCGACCCGCGACCCAGTGCACGTACGACCGGGCGGCCTCGGCCCGGGTGTGCATCTCGGCCAACCGGTGCCGGATCAGCTGCCGGCTTGCCAGCGGACGCCCGAAGGTCTCCCGGTCCCGGCACCAGCGCACCGCCAACTCGACGCAGCGCTGCGCTGTCGCGTACGCCTGGGTCGCCAGCGACAGCCGTTCCGCCGCGAAGTTCTGCATGATCGCCAGGAAGCCGGTGTCCTCCGCGCCGATCCGGTTGGCGACCGGCACCCGCACGTCAGCGAAGGACAGCTCGGCAGTGTCCGAGCAGTGCCAGCCCAGCTTCTCCAACCGGCGTCCCACTGTGAACCCGGGCGACCCCTTGTCGATGACCAGCAGGGTGAGCGAGCCGCTGCCGGGGAAGTCGGTACACACCGCGGTGGTCACGAAGTCGGCCCGGTGCCCGCTGGTGATGTACGTCTTCGACCCGTTCACCACGTAGTGGTCGCCGTCGCGGCGGGCGGTCGTGCGGATGCCGGCCACGTCCGAACCGCCGTCCGGCTCGGTGATGGCCAGCGCGCCGATCATCGTGCCGGCCAGGGTGGGCCGCACGTACCGCTCGATCAGACTGTCGTCGCCCGGGGACGAGACGCCACCGAGCCGACCGCCGAGCGAGCCACCGGTGCGGGCACCGGCCGCCGCGACCATGTGCGGCAACGCGATCCCGTGCGTGAACAGGGCCGCCACCAGCCCCGACGAGCCACCGGAGCGGATCAGCTCCTCGGTCACGATGATCGAGTCGAGCAGGTCCCCGCCGCTGCCACCCACCGACTCCGGAAAGCCGATGCCGAGCAGGCCGAGCTTCGCTGCGGTTGCGTGCAGCGCCCTAGGCACCTCACCGGCCCGCTCCCAGTCGTCCAGGTGCGGCAACACCTCCCGGGTCACGAACGCCCGGGTCAGCTCGCGTAGTTGCCGGCGCTCCGGCGTGTCCACGATGCTCATCGGGATGCCCCCGTCGGAAGGTCGGCCGGCAGGTCGACAAGCCGGGCGCGCAGCAGCTCGCCGAGCGCCTTGGCCTGCGGGTCGAACCGGGTGGACGCGGCCACCCCGGCACCGAGCAGGCCCTCGATCACGAAGTTGACAGCCCGCAGGTTCGACAGCTCGTAGCGCCGCACCGACAGCGGGGCGGTCTCCGGCACCAGCTCGGCCAGCCGGTCGACTGTCAACCAGGTCCGCAACCAGGCGTACCCGGCGTCGGAACGCGCCCAGACACCGAGGTTGGCGTCTCCAGCCTTGTCCCCGGAGCGTGCGCCCACCACCTCGCCGAGCGCCCCGCGTCGGGTCGGGCCGTCGATGGCCGCCTCGCCACCCGGGGCCGATCCGTCCGGCGAGGTGGGGGAAGTGCGGGTCGGTGGGGCGATCGGCACCCGCTCGCCACCGGGCAGCACAGCGACGTGCGCCACCGCGTCCTGCGGCACCGCGTCGGCGGTGAAGACGCCGTACGGTGTCGCGTCGCCGGGCAGTGTGGTCAGCGTGCAGCCCGGGTACGAGGCCAGGGCCAACTCCACGGCGGCGGCCGAGAACGCCCGCCCGGCCCGCGCCTTGTCGCCGTCGCGCAGGTGTACGTGCAGCAGAGCGCTGGCCGCCTCGGTGTCGACGGCGTCCGGATGGTCGGTCCGAGCGAGGGTGAACTCCAGCCCGTCCTTGCCCACCGCCTCCTCGACCTGCCCCCGGACCAGTGCCGCCTTCTCCTCGATCTGCAGACCGCACAGGACGAACGTCATCGAGTTGCGGAACCCGCCGAGGTTGTTGACGCCCACCTTCAGCGTGGGCGGGGGCGGGGTGCCCCGCACCCCGGAGACCCGGACCCGGTCCGCCCCGTCGGGGTGCAGCGTCACAGTGTCCAGTCGGGTGACCACGTCCGGCCCGAGGTACGACGGCCCGCCGATCTCGTAGAGCAGTTGGGCGGTGACAGTTTCCACAGTGACCGCGCCGCCGGTGCCCGGATGCTTGGTGAGCACCGACGAGCCGTCGGGGTGCACCTCGGCGATCGGGAACCCGGGCCGGTGGCCGCCGTCGGGCAGCTCGGTGAAGAAGCTGAAGTTGCCGCCGGTGACCTGCGCGCCGCACTCGACGAGGTGCCCCGCGACGGTTGCCCCGGCCAGCTCGTCGAGGTCGTCGCGGCCCCACCCGTACCGGGCGATGGCCGGGCCGACCACCAGCGACGCGTCGGTGACCCGGCCGGTGACCACCACGTCCGCGCCCGCGTCGAGACACGCGGCGATCCCGAACGCGCCGAGGTAGGCGTTCGCGCTCAACGCGTCCGGTCGCTGGATCGTGTCGCCCTCGACGTACCCGACCTGGGTCGGTAGCCCGAGCCGGTCGGCGAGCTTCCCGATGGCGGCGGCCAGGCCGGCCGGGTTCAGCCCGCCGGCGTTCGTCACGATCCGCACCCCACGGTCGAGGGCAGTGCCGAGGCAGGTCTCCAGTTGCCGCAGGAACGTCTTCGCGTAGCCCAGGTCGGGGTCGCGCATACGGTCCCGGGCCAGGATCAGCATCGTCAACTCAGCGAGGTAGTCGCCGGTCAGCACGTCCAGGTCACCGCCGTCGAGCATCTCCCGCCAGGCGGTGAACCGGTCACCGTAGAAGCCGGAGGCGTTGCCGATGCGGATCATGCCCGTACCCCGATCCCGCCGGCCGGCTGCCGGCCGTCACCCGGCGGCCCGGCGAAGGCCTGAGCCACGTCGAGCCATTCGTCGGCGACCGGCCCGGTGGCGACCAGAGCGAGATCCGCGCGGTGCCGGCGTTGGGTGACCAGCAGGCAGAAGTCCCGAGCCGGGCCGGTGACCCGGTCGGCGGCGTCCGCCGGACCCCAGCTCCAGGTGTCGCCGCCGGGCCCGACCAGCTCGACCCGGACCGGCGCCGCCGGTGCCTCCCGGCCGTGCGCGGCGAAACCGTGCCCGAGGGTACGCACGCCCAGGTGCGCCACGTGCCGGAGTCGGTCGCTGTCGGGGCGGACCACGCCGAGCGCGTCGGCCACGTCCGCGCCGTGCGCCCAGGTCTCCATGATCCGGGCGGTAGCCATCGAGGTGGCCGACATCCGGGTGCCGTACCAGGGCAGTTTGCCACCGGCCGGGACGGCGGCCAGTGCGTCGACGAGCGCGGCCCGCCCGGCCCGCCAACGGGCCAGCAGTTCGGCCGGCGGGGCGAGGAATTCCTCGGCGCCGACGTCGACGAGTCGGGTCACGTCCGGCGCGGTGGTGACCGTCGCGTAGAACGCCTCGGGATCGGTCGCGGCCAACAGCGCGACGTGGTCGGTCCAGGCGAGGTGGGCGATCTGATGCCCGATGCTCCAGCCCGGCGCGGGGGTCGGCCTCGCCCAGTCGGCCACGGGTAGGGGTGCCACCAGGGCGTCCAGTTGGGCGGACTCGTCGGCCAGGTCCGTTAGCAGGTCACTGAGGTCGACCATGGTGCCTCCGGTCGGTGGTGGCCGGTGCGGCCGGCGGTCAGGGCGTGAGCAGGGTGGCGAGCTGGCGCTTCCAGGTGGTCAGCAGGGCGGCCCGGCGGGCGGAATCGTCGCTGAGCAGGTTGGCCACCCCGAGCCCACGGAGCAGATCGAGCGTGGCCTGCACCGCTTCGCGGACACCCGGTCGACGCTCGTCGACACCGAGCAGGGCGACGGTGAGCCGGTGCATTTCCCGCCCCACCCTCGCTTCCAGCGGCACCAGGGCGTCCCGCAGCTCCCGATCGGTGCGGGCGGCGACCCAGAGCTCAAGCGCGGCCACGAACAGCGGCCCGGTGAACGCCACGGCGAGCAGGTCGACGACCCGGTCCAACCGCTGCGGGCCAGCCGGCAGCGCCTCGGCCTCGGTGCGCAACTCGTCGGCCCGGCGCTCGGCCAGATGGGCCACAGCGGCCGTCACCAGCGCCGCCTTCGTCGGGTAGTGGTGCAGCTGCGCCCCACGCGAAACACCGGCCCGCGCCGCGACGACTGTGGTCGTGGTGCCGGACCAGCCGTGCTCGATGAGGCAGTCGACGGTCGCCTCCAGCAGCCGGGCCTGGGTGGCGCGGCTGCGTTCCTGCTGGGGGACACGCGTCGATGCGGTGGGCACGGGAACAGCCTGCTGCCTCCGAAACAAACAGTCAAGCCTGACTTTTTGTGATCCCGTCGAGGTCCGTGCGCGCCCTCGCCTGAACCCGGCCCCCGCTCGCTGACCCCGACACGCGCCCCAGACCCGCGTCGCCCGGTGGATTCGCGGTGCGCGCGGCATTCGCGGTGCGCGCGGTGCGCGCGGCACGCGGCACCCGCGGCACGCGTTGAAGGCTCGCTATGGAGCTGATGCTGTAAACGAATCACCCGTCGACCTGATCAGTCGATCGGTTCCTGCTGATGTCGCAAACGATTCAGCTCCAAAGGGACCCTGACCCACGGTCCCGCCTGCCACCCTCGCTTGCCACCCCCCGGGCTGCCACCCCCCGGGCTGCCGCCCCCGGGCTGCCGCCCCGCCTGCCACCCGGGGTTGTCGGCTCAGCGGCCGTCGCGGGGGCCGAAGACGGTCAGCGCGTCCGCGTCGCTGTGCTGGGAGCGCAGGTACTCGTCGGCCCAGGCGGCAGCGTCGGGGAAGGCCGACTCGGCCGCCACCCGGGCGCAGGCCGCGTCCACGTCGAAGGCGGTGCGGCGCAGCTGGACGCCTGGCCCGAGCAGCGCCCACCACGCGCCCGCGCCCCCGTACGGCATGCCGATGCTGCCCGGATTGACCACCAGGCGCCGATCGACCAGCCGGGTGAAGGGCATGTGCGTGTGGCCGCAGACCACCGTGGAAACCTCGGCGGGAAGACCGTCGAACACCTCCGCCCAGCGCGCCATCCGGGAGTCGACGAGTACGACCTCCTCGTCGTCGCGGGGCGTCGCGTGGCAGAACAGCGTCCGCCCGAGGCCGTCGATGTCCAGCGTCGCCGTCGTCGGCAGTGCGGCGAGCCGGGCCACCTGGTCGTCGCGTAGCTGCTCGGCGGCCCAGTTCGACACCTCGATCGACGACGGGCGACCGGCCCGGGCCTCGACCAGTTCGCGCTCGCAGTTGCCGCCGACCCAGCACACCCGCTCGCCCAGCCCGGCGAGCACGTCCAGCACCTCGACCGGTTGCGGCCCGGTGGCGATGTCACCGGTGAGCACGATCAGATCGGCGGCGGCCACGTCCGGCTCGGCCAGGACGGCCTCCAGCGCCGGCAGGGCGCCGTGGATGTCGGAGAGCACCGCAACACGATTCACCATGGCCCCACCCTCACCGCTGACATCCATCGAGGCCAGCGATTCTGCGCCAGGCAGACGGCAGACGTCCCCGCCTGCGGCCGGTGACGGCAGGCGGGGACGCGTTGTACTGCTCAGACGCGGGCGCGGCGGGCCAGGCGCTCCGGGTCCAGGATGATGATGCTCTTGCCGTCCAACCGCAGCCAGCCGCGCGAGGCGAAGTCGGCCAGCGCCTTGTTGACGGTCTCCCGGGAGGCGCCGACGAGCTGGGCGATCTCCTCCTGGGTGAGGTCGTGGGTCACCCGCAGAACGCCGCCGTCGCGGGTGCCGAAGCGGCCCGCCATCTGGAGCAGGTTCTTGGCGACCCGACCCGGCACGTCCGTGAAGATCAGGTCGGCGAGCGAGTCGTTGGTCCGACGCAGCCGCCGGGCGAGCACCCGCAGCAACTGCTCGGCGATCTCCGGGCGGTTGTTGAGCCACGGCCGCAGCGCCTGCTTACGCAGCCGCACCAGCCGGGTGTCGGTCACCGCGGTGGCGGTCGCCGTACGCGGACCCGGGTCGAAGAGCGACAGCTCACCGACCATGTCCGACGGCCCCATCACCGCGATGAGGTTCTGCCGGCCGTCCGCTGCGCGGCGACCAACCTTGATCTTCCCGGACAGCAGGATGTAGAGGCTGTCACCGGGCTCGCCCTCATTGAAGACGATCTCGCCCTTGCGGACCTCGATCGTCTCCATCTCCTTGGCAAGCGCCTCGGCAGCTTCCGGGTCAACACCCTGGAAGATCCCGCTGCGGGCCAGTACCTCGTCCATTGCGCACCTCCGGTTGCGCGTGCCGTCCGTCGGCCGGGGCCGCCGTCCGCTGATCCCCTCGCGCGCCGCCAAGTCTAGGCGCACGTGAGCACGAATCAGAGGTCGCCCCTGGAATCTTGATCGGTGGGCGTAACCTGCCGGACGTGCTGAGCGAGCCGACTCTGACCAGCCGCGCCGAGGACGGGTGGCACGTACCACTGCTTGTCTGGCGTGCGGACGTGCCCCTGCGGGCTGCCAGCAGTGCCCCGCTGGGCGGTGGCATCGGGGTCCGGCGGTGGGTGTTGAACGCGACGGTCCCGATGTCGTACGACCGGGAGGACCCAGCGGCGCACCTGGCCTCGCTCGCCGCCGAGCTGGCCCTCGACGGGCCCGGGATCGGTCTGCTGACCGGTGTCGATGTGGCCGAGGTGGTGGCGCGTAGCGACGCCGGGGTGCGGGCCTGGGCGACGGTCGGGCTCGGCACACCGGTGCCCGCTGCCGCGCCGACGCCGGCCGCGCTCGGCCCACGCGTAGGCACTGTCAACATCGTGGCGTACGTGCCGGCGCGGCTCGCCGACTCCGCGCTGGTCAACGCGGTGTCCACAGCGACCGAGGCGAAGACCCAGGCGATCGCCGAGCTGGGGTTGCCGGGGACCGGCACGCCCACCGACGCGGTCACGGTGCTCTGCCCGGTGGACGGGTCGGAGGCCGCGTACGGCGGGCCGCGCTCCACCTGGGGCGCCCCGCTCGCCCGAGCGGTGCACGCGGCGGTGCTCGCCGGTGGTTCCCGGCCGGTCGTGCCGTGGTCCGACCAGCTCAGGGGCGCAAAGTCCAACCGATCGGCTGTCGTTGGCGCGTTTAACGACCGGTAGGGTCGCGGGCGATGTATGCTCCCGCCCCCCTCGCGTCCCGCCCGCGCCGCCGCGTCGCCCTCGGCCTCGCCGCGCTGCTGGCCGCCCTCCTCGTGGCCGGCTGTGCCGACCCCGGTGGTGAGGCACCCGTCTGGCAGCCCGGAGCGGGAGGTGGTGGGACCGGCGCGCCGGTCTCCACGACCGGCCCGAAGGCCACCGGGCCCGCATCGTCCGGTCAGGGTGGCGCGATCTCGCTCTCCGCCACCGGCGACATCATCATGGGCAACGCCCCCAGTCGGCTGCCCGCCGCCGGCGGTAAGGGCTTCTTCAACTCGGTCACCGACGCGCTGAAGGCCGACCTGGTGATGGGCAACCTGGAGGAGCCGCTGACCGTCGACACGGGCACCGGCAAGTGCGGGGCGAACTCCACCCGCTGCTTCCAGTTCCGCGCTCCGCCGGAGTATGCCGCCCACCTGCGTGACGCCGGCTTCGACGTGCTCAACCAGGCCAACAACCATGGCTACGACTACGGGCCCAAGGGCTACGAGAACACCCAGAAGGCGCTGAAGAAGTACGACCTGGAGCACACCGGCGCGCCGAACGAGATCACCGTGGTGGAGGTCAAGGGCGTCAAGGTCGCCGTCGCTGGCTTCTCGTCGTACGTCTGGTCCAACAGCCTCGTCGACATCGACAGGGCCAAGGCGGTGGTCGCCAAGGCCGCCACCATGGCCGACCTGGTCGTGGTGCAGGTGCACATGGGTGGCGAGGGTGTCGACAAGACCCGGGTGAAGCCGGGCACCGAGATGTTCCTGGGCGAGAACCGGGGCGACCCGGTGAAGTTCTCGCACGCGATGATCGACGCTGGCGCCGACCTGATTGTCGGGCACGGCCCGCACGTGTTGCGCGGGATGGAGTTCTACAAGGGGCGCCTGATCGCGTACAGCCTGGGCAACTTCGCCGGCGGCGGCAACTCGCTGAGCAACGACGGCCGCCTCGGCTGGGGCGGTGTGCTCAAGGTGTCGCTCAAGCCGGACGGCAGCTGGGCCGGCGGCTCGTTCACCTCCACGTACATGAACTCCGCCGGCAAGCCGACCATGGACCCGGACGACCGGGGCCTGGGCCTGGTCACCGAGTTGAGTCGCGCCGACTTCCCGAAGGGCGGCGCTCGCCTCGACGGGCAGGGCAAGATCACGGCGCCGACCGCCGGCTGACCCGACGGGGAACGTCCGGGGTGCGACGTAGGCTGACCGTCGTGACCAGTAGCCCTCCCGGTGCCAGCGAGACCGATCTCGGGCGCAAACGCCGTGCTCGCAAGATCGGCCGGGTGCTGGCCGAGACGCATCCCGACGCGCATTGTGAGCTGGACCACTCCAATGCCCTGGAGTTGGCCGTCGCCACGATCCTGTCCGCCCAGTGCACGGACAAGAAGGTCAACGAGGTCACCCCGAAGCTCTTCGCCCGCTACCCGAGCGCTGCCGCGTACGCCGGCGCCGACCGGGGCGAGATGGAGGAGTTGATCCGGCCCACCGGCTTCTACCGCAACAAGACCGACTCACTGCTCAAGCTCGGTCAGGCCCTTCTCGACCGGTACGACGGCAGGGTTCCGGGGCGGCTCGTCGACCTGGTGACGCTCCCCGGCATCGGCCGCAAGACCGCCAACGTGATCCTGGGTAACGCCTTCGACGTCCCGGGCATCACCGTCGACACGCACTTCCAGCGGCTGGTCCACCGGTGGCGGCTGACCACCGAGACCGACCCGGTCAAGATCGAGCACGCGATCGGCGCGCTGTACGACAAGCGCGACTGGACCATGCTCTCGCACCGGATCATCTTCCACGGGCGACGGGTCTGCCACGCCCGCAAGCCGGCCTGCGGCGCCTGCACGCTCGCGAAGCTCTGCCCTTCGTACGGCACCGGCCCGACCGAGCCGGCCGCCGCCGCGAAGCTGCTCAAGGGCCCTCGGGCGCGCGACCTCGCGGTGGCTGCCGGGGTCGACCCGGATCTGGTGCCCGCGCAGGCGGTTGCTGCGGAGGTGCCGTGAACCGCCGCCTCGCCCTCGCCGTCCTGCCGCTGCTGCTGGCGGTCACCGGTTGCACCAGCGGCACTGCCGACGACGAGCCAGCTCCCCGCCCGGCCGCCGCTGAGCGACCATCGCCGTTCCGGGACTGTTCGACGCTGAGCACGGCGCCCACGGCGCCGTCGCCCGGCTCCGGCACGGCGGCCCCGGCAACGGCGAATCCGCCGTCGCCCGGCGCGGGTGCGACGGCCTCCGGTACGCCTGGCACGACGGCCCGCGCCGCTGGAGGGTCGGCGTTGCCGGAGCTGACGCTCTCCTGCTTCACCGGCGGTGCCCCCGTCGTGCTGCGGGAGGTGGCCGGGCCGGCGGTGATCAACGTGTGGGCCTCCTGGTGCCCGCCGTGCCGCAAGGAGTTGCCCGCCTTCCAACGCCTCAGCGAGCGGGCCACCGGTCAGCTCCAGGTGATCGGGGTCAACAGTCGGGACAGCCGGGGCGGCGCCCAGTCCATCGGTGAGGACTTCGGCGTCCGGTTCCCGATCCTGGTGGACCAGGGCGAGGCGCTACAGCGCGAGTTGAAGCGCAACGCCATTCCGCTGACCCTCTTCGTCGACCGCGACGGTCAGGTCCGGCACATCGACGCCAGCGGCGCTCTCGACGACACCAAGCTCGCCGAGCTGGTCCGCCAGCACCTCGGTCTGGCGGTGCCGGCGTGACCCGTCGGCCACCCGGATGGATCGATCCGTTGCTGACCCGGCTGGGCACCGCCCGCGCCGAGGACTTCACCCGGCTGACCACGCCGACCGAGGGCGGTCGGGAGAGCGCCGTGCTGGTGCTGCTCGGCGAGCAGCCCGGCGCGGGTCCCGACGTGCTGGTCCTGCAACGCGCCGCCACCCTGCGCAACCACGCCGGCCAGCCCGCCTTTCCAGGGGGTGCGGCCGACCCGGAGGACGCCGACGTCCGCGCCACCGCCCTGCGCGAGGCGAACGAGGAGGTCGGCCTCGACCCGGCCAGCGTGACAGTGCTGGCCGAGCTGCCGAAACTGTGGATCCCGGTCAGCGACTTCGTGGTCACGCCGGTGCTGGCCTGGTGGCACGACCCGCACCCGGTGCACCCACGGGAGCCGGCCGAGGTGGCACACGTCGCCCGCCTGCCGGTCAGCGAACTGGTCGACCCGGCCAACCGACTGCGGGTCCGGCACCCGAGCGGCTGGATCGGGCCGGCGTTCTCGGCCCGCGGAATGCTCGTCTGGGGCTTCACCGCCGGAGTGCTCGCCACCCTGCTCGAGATGGGCGGCTGGGCCCGCCCGTGGTCGCAGGACCGGGTGGTGGAGCTTCCGTCGACCCGGGCGACACCGGCCCCGTCCGCCGGCACCGACGAGGCTGACGAGACCGCCCTGCGCTGACCGCACGGTCACCATCCGCGAGCGATGGTCATCCGGCGGGCACACTGCCCGTACGCTTGACCCGTGTCCGTCGTGGATCTCGTCCTGCTGCTGCTCATGCTCGTGTTCGCGATCAGCGGATACCGCCAGGGTTTCGTCATCGGCGTCACGTCGTTGTCCGGCTTCTTCCTGGGCCTGCTGCTGGGTCTCCAGCTCGGCCCGCTGTTCGCCAGACAGTTCGTGGACGCCGGCACCCGTGTGCTGATCTCGCTGGTGGCCATCTTCGGGCTGGCAGTGGTCGGGCAGGCACTCGCCGGTTGGCTCGGCTCGCACCTGCGCAAGACGATCACCAGCGACGTGGGCAAACGGGCCGACGACGTCGGTGGGGCGCTCGTCTCGCTGTTCGCGGTGCTCCTGCTCGCCTGGCTGGTCGCCGTGCCGCTCGGCTCGTCCTCGGTGCCCTGGCTCGCCGCCTCGGTCCGCAACAGCGCGTTGATCACGGTGGTCAACCAGGTCCTGCCGGAGCAGGCCCACCAGCTGTCCACGGCGCTGGAGGACACCGTCGACACCGACGGGTTCCCGGACGTCTTCGGTGACCTCGCGCCCACCCGGGCCCGGCAGGTCGACCCACCGGACCCGGCACTGGCCGGCTCGCAGGTGGTGGTCAGCGGTCGGCAGTCGGTCGTCAAGGTGCTCGGCTCCGCGCCCAGCTGCTCACGCCGGATCGAGGGTTCCGGCTTCGTGTACGCGGACGACCGGGTGATGACCAACGCGCACGTGGTGGCCGGCACCCGTTCGGTCGCCGTGGAGCTGGGCGGCGAGCGGTACGACGGCAAGGTTGTGGTCTACGACCCGAGCCGGGATCTGGCGGTGCTGCTCGTGCCTGGGCTGCCCGGGCCGTCCCTGCGGTTCGCCGCCGGCAACGCGGGCAGTGGCTCCGACGCGATAGTGCTCGGCTTCCCGCTCGACGGCCCGTACAACGCGCAGTCGGCGCGGGTCCGGGACGTCGACCGGATCAAGGGCCCGGACATCTACTCGTCCAACGAGGTGACCCGGGAGATCTACACGATCCGGGCGCTGGTCCGCAGCGGCAACTCGGGGGGCCCGCTGCTCTCCGCCAACGGCCTGGTGCTCGGTGTGATCTTCGCGGCGGCGTCCGACGACCCGAACACCGGCTTCGCCGTGACGGCGGCCGAGGCCCGCCCGGTGGCGTTGGCCGGTGCCGAACGCAACAGGCAGGTCGGCACCGGCGAGTGCACCTGAGCGTCGCCGCGAGGTCGGCTCAGCCCTGAGCCGGGGCGGGACGCCTGACGGCCGGTAGCTTCGCCCGGCCCCACCGCAGCCCCCGGTCCAGCACGGCACGGGCCATGATCGCGACGCACGTGCCGCCGTTGACGAAGGACGCCACCACGTCGCTCGGGTGGTGCATGCCCCGGTACATCCGGGTCAGCGCCACGCCCAGCGGCACCATCAGCAGCAGCGTCCACCAGGCGACCTTCGCGCCGGTGCTCCGTGCCCGCAGCACCAGCAGCACGGCGATTCCGACGTAGAGCGCCACCGCCGCCGAGGTGTGCCCGGACGGGAAGCTCGACGTGGGTGGCGAGACGTCCATGTGCTCCACCGCCGGCCGCCGTCGGTCGATCGCCAGCGTGGTCAGAAGGAACACCAGTGCCTGGGCGGTCACCGCCGCGCACAGGAACAGCGGCTCGCGCCAGCGCTTCAGCCAGAGCCGCAGCGCCAACGCCACCAGCACCGTGACCACGACGATCATCTGGGTGCTGGCCAGCGTGCTGAACACCAGCGAGACGTTGTTCCATTCGCCGGTGCGGTCGGCTGCCAGTTCCCGGTTCACCGCGTCCTCGGCGGTGAACGGCCAGGTCTTGGCGAACACCCGGGTGACCAGCACCCCGAGCAGCACCATGAGCCCCAGCAGGAGGGACACCGGCAGCAGCACCCGCCGGAGGATCTGGACCACGGTCTCGGACATGGGTCGCCCAGTACCCGGCCGAGCTCGTCGTCACTCCTCAGGCCGCTCCCGGGTGCCGCTCGACCTCGGGAGCAACGCCGTCGCGGGTCGGCCGGACCGGCCGAAGACCGGTGTGTGCCCGCCAACTGGTGAACGCGGCGGTGGTGGCAGCGACCACTGCCACACCGAGCAACCATCCACCCACCACGTCGCTGGTGAAGTGCACGCCCAGCGTCACCCTGCTCAGCCCGGTCACCACTGTGAGCAGGACCGCCGCCACCCAGAGCGCGGCCCGCGCCACCCCGCGCCGGGCGTAGGGCAGGAGCACCAGCAGCAGCACCCCGGCGGCCAGGGTGGCGTTCAGCGCGTGCCCGGAGGGGAACGAGTAGCCGGCGGCCCGGGCCACCGGGTCCAGCAACTCCGGCCGGTCCCGGCCGACCAGCAACTTGAGCAGCGGACCGACCAACCCGCCGACGACCATTGTGGTGGCCGCCCAGAGGGCCAGCCGACGGGCTCCCCGGCGCAGCAACCAGACCACCAGGAGCAGGACCACGGCGCGCAGTGGCATCGGTGCGAACACCTCGGTCCAGCCTCGCATCAGCGCGACCCAGGCCGGGTGATCCTGGGCGTAGCCGTGCAGCGCGTCGGTGACCGCCGCGTCCAGCCGGTGCAGCGGCGCCCAGGCACCGAGCACCAGCAGGGTGAGCAGCGCGAACGGCACCAGCACCAGGAACGCCGCGGTCGCGGCGAGAGTGAGCCGCAGACCCAGCGCATGGTCCGGGTCGAATCGGCGGCGCCGCCAGGACGGCTGGCCGGTGGGAGCGAGCGTGGGCGGCCGGTGCGTACTCATGGGTCCGTTCTACCCGGCCGGGCAGCCGCTCAGGCCTGCCGGCCGGTCGCGATCAACGGGTCCGCTGACGCAACCGGCGCACCATCAGGGCCGCACCGCCGACCAGAGCGACGAGGAGCACGACAACGACCCACATCTGCTCCGGCGCTGACGTGTCCTGACCGCCCGCCGCCCGAGCCGTCCACCGGCTCTGCTGACCGGATGCGGCGAGACCGAGTGGATCGGCGCCCGCGCCGGCCACCGGATCGTCATCGACCGAGCCGGGCGCCGGACCGAAACCGGTCACGCCCGGCGACGTCTGGTCGTCCAACGGGTTGGCGGTCACCGGCGGCACCTGAGCGGTCAACGCGGCGACCGGGTCGACCACCCCGTACCCGAAGCGGTCGTCCCGCCCGGTCGGGCCCAGGTCCCGGGCGGTGGCCAACAACCGGTTGACCACCTCACCGGCGGGCATCTGCGGATAGCGGGACCGGACCAGCGCGGCGGTCGCCGCCACCAGTGGCGCGGCGAAGCTGGTGCCCTGCACCCGCCAGTACCCGCCCGGAGGCTTGGCGCCGACCAGGCCGCTGGCGGGAGCGGTGAGCACGGTCGCCCGGCCGGTGATCGAGCCGGACCACAGGTTGTCGCTGCTGCGTTCGAGACCGGACACGGCGATCACACCCGGCTCCCGGGCCGGGTACCAGACCTTGGTGCTGGTGGAGGTGGCCAGGTTGCCGGTGCAGGCGATCACGACCACGTCCCGGACGAACGCGTAGTCCAGAGCGGCGGCCAGGGCCGGGCTGTCACCGCTGCCGCCCAGCGACAGGTTGATCACACGGGCGCCGTTGTCGACCGCCCAGCGGACCCCCTGGGCGACGATCAGCGCGTCGTCGTAACGGTTCTCCTCATCCAGCACGCGGACCGGCAGGATCCGGGCGTCAGGTGCGAGGCCGACCACGCCCCGCTTGTCGTCGTTGCGCCCGGCGATCAGGCCGGCGACGGTGGTGCCGTGACCCACCGGATCCGGGCCTGGCGCACCACCGGGGCCGACCAGGTCCTTGCCAGGAAGCACCTGACCAACCAGGTCGGGGTGGTTGCCGTCCACTCCGGAGTCGACCACCGCCACTGTCACGCCCCGGCCGGTCGAGCTGCGCCACGCCGTTTCGGCCTGCAACTCGTCGAGCTGCCACTGCTCGTCGCGGACCTGATCGGTGCGGGCGACGGCGTCACCGGGGGCGAACGCCATCGGCGCGCCGGCGAGCTGTCCACCGTTCGTGGGCGCGGCGACCGGCACGACTGCCGCGGTCGGAGCCACGACGGCAAGCGCCGCGGCCACGCCGAGCAGCGCCCTGCTGGTCGCTCGTCGGGCCGCCGACGGACCGCTGTGCCGCACCCCAGTCACATACCCAGCCATTCATCCCGACGGAACCATGACGATCGGAGATTACCGGTTTCCCCACCCGTCACGGGAAGAACCGGCGAGTCAGGTCATTGCGGCGGCAGTTGTGCCAGCTGAACAAGGCGTACGCCCTCCCGTCGGGTGACCAGCCGACCACGCCCCGGCGGCAGCGGTCCGGGTCGCACCGACCCGACGAGTGCGCCCTCCTCGGGGCTGCCCGCCATCACCAGGCCGGCCGTGGACAGCTCCCGCAGGCGCTGCACGATCGGCTCGTACTGGGCCCGGCTCGCCCCACCGGACCGGCGGGCCAGCACCAGGTGCAGCCCGATGTCCCGGGCGTGCGGCAGATGCTCCTCCAGTGCGCGTAACGGGTTCGCCGGCCCCGCCGCCACCAGGTCGTAGTCGTCCACCAGCACGAACAGCTCCGGCCCGGACCACCAGGACCGGTCCCGCAACTGCTGCGGGGTGACCTCCGGCCCGGGAGCCCGCCGCTCCAGGTACCCGGCGGCCGACTCGACCAGGTCGGCGGTGTGAGCCGCCGCGGTGCCGTACCCGATCAGGTGTGGCGTCTCGATGGCACCGAGCAGGCTGCGCCGGTAGTCGACGAGGATCACCCGGGCCTGCTCGGGAGTGAACCGGGTGATGATCGACGTGGCCAGCGCGCGCAGGAACGACGACTTGCCGCACTCCGAGTCCCCGAAGACCACGAAGTGCGGCTCGGTGGCGAAGTCGATCGACACCGGGCGCAGGTCCGCCTCCGCGATCCCGATCGGCAACCGCAGCCCGGTCGTCGAGGTGAGGCCCAGATCGGCGTACGGCAGCACCGGCGGGAGCAGCCGCACCCGGGGCGCCCGAGCACCCGCCCACCCGTCGGCGGCCCTCTTGACCAGGTCGGCGGTGTCTCCGCCGTCGGTGCCGAGCTGCGGCAGCGCGGTGAGGAAGTGCAGGCCCTCAGCGGTCACCCCTCGGCCCGAGCGCTCCGGCACGTTGGCGGCCGCACGCCGGGCCACCAACGAGTCGGCCGGGTCACCGAGGCGCAGCTCCAGCCGGGAGCCGAACAGGTCCCGGATCGCCGGGCGGAAATCCAGCCAGCGCAGCCCGGTGGCGACCACGTGCAGCCCGTACGACAGGCCCCGGGTGGCCAGGTCGGTGACGAGTGGCTCCAGGTCGTCGTACTCGCCGCGGATGGTGGTCCACCCGTCGATCACCAGGAACACGTCGCCGTACGGGTCGGTGCCCGGCTGGCCCCCGGTCCCCGCTGCCGCTCGACGCTGCCGGTACGCGGCCATCGACTCCACGCCCAGCTCGGCGAAGCGGCGTTCCCGGTCGACCAGCAGGGTGGTCATCTCGCCGACGGTGCGTCGTACGGCGGTCGGGTCGGCGCGGCCGGTCACCCCGCCGACGTGCGGAAGGTCGCGCAGCGCGGCCAACCCGCCGCCGCCGAAGTCGAGACAGTAGACCTGCACCTCGGCCGGTGTGTGGGTGAGCGCCAGCGCGCAGATCAGCGTGCGCAGGGCGGTGGACTTGCCGCTCTGCGGCGCGCCGACCACCGCGACGTGGCCGGCAGCGCCGTCCAGCGCCAGCCAGAGCAGGTCCCGGCGCTGCTCCAATGGTTTGTCCACCACCGCCATCGGCACACCGAGTGCCCCGTGCAGCTCAGGGTTGCCCACTGTCAGCCCGCGTTTCGGGTGCACCTCCACCGGACCGAGCAGCTCGTCCAGGGCGGGCGGCTGGCCGAGCGGCGGAAGCCAGACCTGGTGCGCCGGCGGGCCCTGCCCGACGAGCCGGTCCACCAGCAGGTCGAGCAGCGTCCTGGTGCCCTCCTCCTCCGCCACGACGGGCAGGGCCGGGGTCGCCGGCTCGGGTACCGGTACGACGTGGGTGGTGAAGGTGAGCAGCCGCGCGCCTCCCTCGGTGGCGACGCCGCCCGGCGCGGCCCGACGGCGGACGGCACCGGAGACGTACGCGGCCTTGAAGCGGGCCAGCGGGTCGGTGCCGGCACGCAGGTAGCCGTGGCCCGGTGAGCGGGGCAGCTCGTGCGCGTCCGCCACGCCGAGCACCGTCCGGGACTCCAGCGCCGAGAAGGTGCGCAACCCGATCCGGTACGAGAGGTGGGTGTCCAACCCACGGAGCCGGCCCTCCTCCAGGCGCTGGCTGGCGAGCAGCAGGTGCACGCCGAGCGACCGACCCAGCCGTCCGATCTGCACGAAGAGGTCGATGAAGTCGGGCTTGGCGGAGAGCAGCTCCGAGAATTCGTCGCAGATCAGCAGCAACGACGGCAGCGGGGCGAGGGGACTGCCGGCCGCCCGGGCCCGCTCGTAGTCGCGCACGCTGGCGAAGTTGCCCGCCCTCCGCAGCAGCTCCTGGCGGCGGACCAACTCCCCGTTGATCGCGTCCACCATGCGATCGACAAGGGGCAACGCGTCGGCCAGGTTGGTGATCACGGCCGCGGTGTGCGGCAGCCGGTCGAACGAGGTGAAGGTGGCGCCACCCTTGAAGTCGACGAGCACGAAGTTGAGCTGCTCGGAGCTGTGCGTGGCGGCGAGCCCCAGCACCAGCGTGCGGAGCAGCTCGGACTTGCCGGAGCCGGTCGCCCCGATGAGCAGGCCGTGCGGGCCCATGCCGTCCTGGGCGGACTCCTTGAGGTCCAGCTCGATGGCGCCGCCGTCCGCGCCCACACCGATCGGCACCCGCAACCGGTCCCGTGCCGAGCGCGGCAACCAGCCCTGTTCCGCGCTGAAGCTCTCCGGGTCACCGAGGCCGAGCAGCTCGGGGAGGCCCAGGTCGGCCTGGAGTGGGGAGTCCGGCCCGCGGGCCGCGCCGGCGAGCCGCAGCGGTGCCAACCGTCGGGCGACCGCCTCGGCGTCGGCCAGGTCCAGCTGGTCGGCGGTGCCCACCTCGGCGTGCCCGTCGGACGACCGCGAGTGCAGCCGCCGGCCGTGCAACTCCAGCAGCAGCGCGTACCGGTCCAGCAGTCGGGGCGGCGGGGTGTCCAGGTCCAGCACGGTGACCGCGTCGATGCCGCCGTCGCCGGTCAGGTCACTGGCACCGGTCAGGTCGCCGCCGTCGAGGACCACCACCACGTGCTGGCCGTCGGTGGCCGGGCCGGCCGGGCTGAACCGGGACCGGGTGGCCAGGACGTCTGCCAGCAGCGACTCCAACTCGGCGGCCGAGCTGGTGACCAGGCGTACCGGGCCGAGCGCGTCGGCGCGGCCGGGATGGTGAGCGTGCGGAAGCCACTTCACCCACTCCCAGCAGGCGCGGCGCTCCGGCCCGGCACAGACCGCGACGAGCAGCTCGTCGGGGGCGTGGAAGACGGCCAGCTGGGTCAGCACGGCCCGGACCAGCGCCTGCGCCGCCGGGTCGCCGGTGGGTGGCCCGCCGGTGGTCGGGGCGGTCGCGGTCCGGCCACGGGCGGCGGAACGCACGTGCACCCGGGCGAAGCTGCGCAGCGACAGCGCCACCGGCAGGTCAGGCACCACTGAGTACGCGTCCAGGAAGCGGCGCAGCGCGCCGGCGGTCATCGGCTCGAGCTCCTCCAGCGGCCGGGTGACCGGTGGGACCAGTGGGGTGGCCAGGGTCTGCGGCCCGACAGCGACCCGCACCACAGCGAAATCGGGGTCGGCGGGGCGACGTTCCCAGACCCGGTGGCTGTCCACCGTCGACCACAGCCGGCCCGGATCCGGGTGCCGGTAGTAGAGCCCGGCCCGTTGCTGGCCCGCGGTCCGCCGTACCCGCCGCCGCAGTGTGGCCAGGTGGCGCAGGTACTCCCTGCGGGCGGCCATCATCTCGGACTTCTTCGGGGTGCCGGAGGCGCTGCCCCAGGACGTCACCAGCATTGCCAACGAGGAGAGCCCGAACATGCCGCCCACCACGTACGAGTAGGCCCCGCCGCCCCGGCCGAACATCATCGCCATCGCCACGGTGCCGCCGAGCATGGGCAGCAGCATGAGCATCTGCTGCCACCGCCCGCCGGTCACCACGGGGATCTCCGGTGGCGCGTCGACCGACAGCTCACCGGCGGGAATCTCCGGCGCTGGTCGGCGCGGTGGGCGCTTGATGACGACGGTGGACACTCGGCCTCCTGACAGCGCTGGGTAACCCGAGCCTGGCTCATGGTAGGTAAAGTCCTGTCGTCCGCGCAGCCTCCGATCCCAGTCGATATGGAGACCAGTCGATGACTACCGGGCTGGCACGCGTCACCATCAGCGCGCCGCAACGACGGGTGGACGTCGCCCTGCCGGAGCAGGTGCCCCTGGCTGAGCTGCTGCCCGACGTGCTCCGGCACGCCGGTGTCGGGCTCGCCGACGACGGCGAGCAGCACGGCGGTTGGGTCCTCCGCCGCACCGACGGGGCGCTGCTGGTGACCGCACAGGCGCTGCTGCCGCAGGGGGTCCGCGACGGTGAGGTGCTGCACCTCGTGCCGGCCCGCGCGCACTGGCCCGAGTTGGAGTACGACGACGTCATCGAGGCCATCGCCGACGGTGCTCGCCGCCGCGGCGGCGCCTGGTCGCCGACCGCCACCCGGGCAGCCGGTCTGGCAGGCGCCGCCGTACCGCTCGCGGTCGGACTGCTCGCGCTGCTCGCCGGCGGTCCGACGCACCGGGCCGGCTGGCTGGCGGCCGCCGCGGTGGCGCTGGTGCTCACCGTGGCCGGCACTGTGGCCTCCCGCGCCAACGGCGACGGCACCGCCGGGGCGACGCTCGGCGGCTACGCGCTGCCCTACGCGCTCACGGCCGGTGCCCTGGCCGTCGGCTCCGGTGATCCGGTCGGGCCGATCGGGCCGGCCCGCTGGGTGGGCGCTCCCGAACTGCTGGCCGGCTCGGTCGCGCTGCTGCTGGTGGCGTTGATCGGTCTCCTCGGAGTGGCCAGTCGGCTACGGGTCTTCGTGGCCGGCGTCACTGTCGGCCTGATCGGCGCGGGGGCCGCGCTCGGTGGGCTGCTGACGACCACTGCCGGTACGGCGGCGGTGCTGCTCAGCGCACTGGTCTTCGCCGTCGGCGTCATCCCGCTGCTGGCCATCCGGCTGGGCAAGCTGCCGCTGCCGCCGATCACCCTGCCGGCCGCCACCCCCGCCGAGGAGCCGGAGCGGGTCCGGGATCTGCCGGACCGGGGCCGGGTGCTCGCGGCGGTGATCCGCACCGAGGAGATGCTCACCGGGATGCTCATCGGCCACGCGCTGCTGGTGGTGGCCACAGCGGTCGTCCTCGTGGTCGCCGGTGGCACGGCGGGCCGGGTGCTGGTGGCGGTCACCTCGGCTGTGCTGCTGCTGCGGTCGCGGCTGTTCGTGGCGCTGCGACACCGGGTGCCGACGGTGCTCGCCGGGCTGGCCGGCTACGCGGCGCTGGGTGCCGTGCTGGTCGGTCGGGCCGACGAGACCGGGCGACTGGTGTTGGTTCTGGGCGGGGCGGCGCTGGCCCTGGTGGCGGTCGCCAGCGGCACCGGGTACGCCCGCCGGCCGGTCTCGCCGTACCTCGGGAGGGTCGCGGACCTCACCGACACGGCCCTGGTGGTCGCCGTGGTGCCGATCGCCTGCGCGGTGCTCGACCTGTACGACAGGGCCCGAGGGTTGCTCGGTTGAGCGACCCTCGGGCCCTGTGCGTCAGCGTTCGTCAGTGCATGGATTCGCCGCGCGCCTCGGCGTCGCGGGCCCGCTTGTAGGAGGCGTGGATCTCGGCCTCGGCCTCGGTACGGCCGACCCAGGTCGCGCCCTCCACCGACTTGCCGGGCTCCAGGTCCTTGTAAACCTCGAAGAAGTGCTGGATCTCCAGGCGGTCGAACTCGCCCAGGTGGTGGATGTCGCGCAGGTGCTCCTGGCGAGGGTCCTCGTAGGGCACGCAGAGGACCTTGTCGTCCCCGCCCTTCTCGTCGGTCATCCGGAACATGCCGATGGTGCGGCAGCGGATCAGGCAGCCCGGGAAGGTCGGCTCGGGGACCAGCACGAGGGCGTCCAGCGGGTCGCCGTCCTCACCCAGGGTGCCCTCGATGAACCCGTAGTCGGCCGGGTACTGGGTGGAGGTGAAGAGGGTGCGGTCCAACCGGATCCGGCCGGTCTTGTGGTCCACCTCGTACTTGTTCCGGTGACCTTTGGGGATCTCAACCGTCACGTCGAAATCCATCTGCACGCTCCCTCGTCTGCCCACGCTGGCTAACGGAACCACTGGCGGCCCTCCGGACAGGTGAATGCCCACCCGCCGACTCCGGCCGCCGCATAGTCTTCGGACCGAAGTAGTGTCACCCAAGCCGATTTTCGCTGGGGGAGGAGGGGGTCGTGGGGAGGGAAGATTCACACTACCGCCCGGATGGGGGCTCCGCGCACGGTACCGGACGATCCGGCTCCGGCAGTGCCAAGGGGCGGGTCCCGGTGCCGGAGGCGCACCTCCCACGGGCTCCCGAAGTAACGACCCCGGCACCGGAGACGGTGCCTGAGCGGCCCCCGCCGCTGCCCTGGAGCCCACCGGTGGGGCCGGCATCGCCCGCTCCGAACGCGGGTCGCTTCCCGGTAGCCGGCGGAGACCAACCGGTGAGCGGCCCGCCACGCGGCAGTGCCACGGTCCCGGTGAGCCCTGCGCCGGTCAGCCCGTCGTTCGGTCCTGGGCCGACCGCCCCCGACCCAGGTGAGGTCCCCCCGGTGGGGCCGCCGATCTCCGCGTTGCCGGCACCCGCCGACGCCGCGCCAGCGCCAGCGCCCGCACCCGCCGCGCCGCGCCGCCGGAGACGGCTGCCGGTGGTGCTGGCCGCCGTGCTCCTGCTGGTGCTCGCCAGCGTCGGAGTCGTGATCACCCGTCCCGGCCCGGTCGCCGGGTGGCTGGGCGACGATGCCGGGTCCGGGCCGAACGCGGTCGGCGTGACTCCGGAACCCGCCCCGTCGGACGTGCTGAGCGGCCCGGATCCGAACGCCCCGGTGCCCACCCCGGACGGGGTTCGGGCCGTGCTCGATCCACTGGTCGGCGTCGCCGCCCTGGGCGACCGGGTGAACGTCTCGGTCGCCGACGTGATCACCGGTCAGACGTTGTTCGCCAAGGGGGCGGACGACGGCACAGTGCCCGCCTCGGTGACGAAGCTGGCGACCGCGGTGACGGTGCTGGCGGCCCGGGGGCCCGGCTACCGGATTCCTACCCGTGCCGTGGCCGGCGCGAAGGCCGGCGAGGTGGTGATCATCGGGGGTGGTGACCCGACCCTCGCGATCAACAAGAAGGGTTACTACCCGGGCGCGGCGCGCCTCGACGATCTGGCCGCCCAGGTGCGTACCGCGCTCGGCGGCACGCCCCCGACCAGTGTCACGGTCGACGGTTCGGTCTACTCCGGCCCGGTCTACGGCCCCGGCTGGGACGACGACATCCCCACCGGCGGTTCGGGGGGTGCGGTGACCGCGCTGATGACCGACGGTGCGCGTACCGACCCGGGCGTCGAGCACGGGTCCGCCCCGCGGTTCGCCGAGCCGGACCTGGCCGCCGGCAGGGCGTTCGCCCGGTTGCTCGGGGTGCCGACCGACTCCGTGAAGCGGGGCGCGGCCCCGCCCCAGGCGGCGGCCGGTGCCAGCCCGGCACCGGGCACCGAACTGGGCGTGGTGCAGTCCCCGCCGCTGATCAGGCTGGTCGACGTCATGATCAGCGAGAGTGACAACCTGGTGGCCGAGGCTCTCGCCCGGCAGGTCGCGTTGGCCCGCGGTCAACCCGCCTCGTTCGACGGCGGCGCCGCCGCCATGGACGCCGAGGTGGCGGAGCTTGGCCTGCCCGCTGACGAGATCAGCGTCTCCGACGGCAGCGGCCTGTCCCGGCTCAACCGGATCAGCCCGTCGCTGCTGACCGATCTGATCCGCCTGGCCGCCAGTCCGGACCATCCGGAGCTGGCCGGCGTCTTCGGTGGTCTGCCGGTTGGCGGCTGGTCCGGGACCCTGAACGAGCGCTACCGCACCGCCGCCGGCACCGCTGCGGGCGCGGGCAGCGTCCGGGCCAAGACCGGCACCCTGACCGGCGTGCACTCCGTCGCGGGCCTGGTCACCACCGCCGACGGTCGGCTGTTGACCTTCGCGGTGCTCACCGACAAGGTGCCGGGGGACCGGGACACCGCCCAGCCGGCACTGGACCGGATCGCCGCCGCGTTGGCCGGCTGCGGCTGCGGCTGACCGTCGCCGGTTCGGGGGCGACGCGGTCGTCATCGGCGTCGATCGAGGGCGCGAGCCCGGGCCGGGGTGTCGCGGCGCGGGTACGGTGGGTTCATGGCGCAGTTCGTGGACTGGGATCTGGCCGCCGCCACCGCGGGGGCGTTGAGCAAGTCTGGCCCCCGCGTGTCGTACGCGGAAGCCACCGACGTGGTCGGCGACCTGCGTCGGCTGACCGACGAGGCGGCCGGGCACGTGGCCGACTACACGGGGTTGCGGGCGCAGGTGTCGCATCCGCCGGTCCGGGTGGTCGACCGCCGCGACTGGGCCGCGACCAACATCGCCGGTCTCCGCGAGGTGATCACACCGCTGGTGAGTCGGCTCTCCGGCGACAAGCAACCGGGCGCGTTGACCGAGGCGATCGGTTCCCGGCTCACCGGGGTGCAGGCCGGGACGGTGCTGGCCTACCTCTCCGGCCGGGTGCTCGGCCAGTACGAGGTCTTCTCGGCCGACCCGGGCCAGCTGCTGCTGGTCGCGCCGAACATCGTCGAGGTGGAGCGCAAGCTCGGCGCCGACCCTCGGGACTTCCGGCTCTGGGTGTGTCTGCACGAGGTCACCCACCGCACCCAGTTCACGGCCGTGCCGTGGATGCGGGCCTATTTCCTCAGCGAGGTGCAGGCGTTCGTCGACGCCTCGTCCAGCGGAAGCGAGCATCTGGTCGAGCGGTTGCGGCGCGGGGTGGCCACGTTGTCCGACGCGGTCCGTGATCCGGAGAGCCGCACCAGCGTGCTGGACATCGTGCAGACCCCGGCGCAGCGGGCCGTACTGGACCGGCTCACCGCGTTGATGACCCTGCTGGAGGGGCACGCCGAGTTCGTGATGGACGGCGTCGGCCCGCAGGTGATCCCGAGCGTGGAGCGGATCCGGGCGTCGTTCAACCGACGCCGGGAGGCGGGCAACCCGCTGGAGAAGGCGATCCGCCGGCTGCTCGGCGTGGACGTCAAGATGCGCCAGTACGCCGAGGGGCGCAAGTTTGTGCACGGGGTGGTGGAACGCGTCGGCATGGACGGCTTCAACTCGATCTTCAACTCGCCGCTGACTCTGCCTCGGCTGTCGGAGTTGGGTGACCCGGACGCCTGGGTTGCCCGGGTGCACGGCCCGGCCGGCACCATCCCGGCCGCTGGCTGACCACCCGCCGGTGGCCGCGCTCGCTCCGCCGGTGGCCGCGATCCGGGTGGCGGTCCGCCGCGCACTGACGGGTCTGCCGTCCGGCGGGCCGGTGCTGGTCGCCTGCTCCGGTGGTGCCGACTCGCTCGCGCTCGCGGCGGCCACCGCCTTCGTGGCGCCACGGCTGGGCCGCGCCGCGGGGCTCGTCACCGTCGACCACGGCTTGCAGGACGGCTCCGCGGAGCGTGCCGAGGCGGTGGCCATCTGGGGGCGAGGGGTCGGGTTCGTGTCGACGACTGTGGCCCGGGTGGAGGTGGCCGGGCGTCCCGGCGGGCCGGAGGCGGCCGCCCGCGAGGCCCGCTACCAGGCGCTGACCGAGGCGGCCCGGCAACAGAACGCCGTCGCGGTGCTCACCGGGCACACCCGTGACGACCAGGCGGAGACGGTGCTCCTCGCGCTCGCCCGGGGCGCCGGCCCACGCGGGCTGGCCGGAATGCCCGCCCGCCGCGACCTGGGCGGGGTGCCACTGCTGCGTCCGCTGCTGGAGATCGGTCGGGACCAGACCCGCGCCGCCTGCGCCGTCCTCGGGCTGAGCCCGTGGCAGGACCCGCACAACAGCGACCCGTCGTACGCCCGGTCGAGGGTGCGGGGCGACCTGCTGCCGGCGCTGGTGCGGGCGCTCGGGCCGGGTGTGGTGGACAACCTGGCGCGTACCGCCCGGCTGGTGGCCGCCGACAACGCCGCGCTCGACGAGTTGGCGGGGACGGCTCTGGCGGCGGCCCGGTGCCCCGACGGAGGGCTGTCCGTACCGGCGCTGCTCGGCCTGGTTCCCGCCGTACGCGGCCGGGTGCTGCACTCCTGGGCCCGCGAGTTGGGCGCGCTGCCCGGTGCCCTGTCGCACCGGCACGTTGCCGCTCTGGACGCCCTGGTGACCGATTGGCGCGGTCAGGGCCCGACCGACCTGCCCGGCGGCGTACGGGTGCTCCGCCGCGACGGCCGGCTGGCATCGGTGCGCCCCGCCTGACCTGACCGGCCGGTCTCAGCCGCTGTGTGCCCGGTCCCGGAAGGTGGTCCGGTAACTGTGTGGGGTGGCACCGACCCGGCGACTGAAGTGGTGGCGCAACGCGGCCGCGTCGCCGAAGCCGGACTGGTCGGCGACCGCCTCCACGCTCAACGGGGTCTCCTCCAGCAGCCGCCGGGCGAGCAGCACCCGCTGGTTGGTGAGCCAGTCGTGCGGGGTGGTGCCGGTCTCGGCGCGGAACCGGCGGGCGAACGTGCGGGGTGCCATGCCGGCGCGGGCGGCCAACTCCTCCACTGTGATCGTCCGGTCCAGGTGGCCCATCAGCCACTCCAGCACCGGTTCGAGGGTGGGTGCTTCGGGCGCCTTCGGGATGGGCGCCTCGACGTACTGGGACTGGCCGCCGTCGCGGTGCGGCGGGACCACCATCCGCCGGGCCAGCCGGGTCGCGGTGGCCGAGCCGTGCTCCTGGCGGATCAGGTGCAGGCAGGCGTCGATTCCGGCCGCCGTGCCTGCGCTGGTGAGCAACCGACCGTCCTGTACGTAGAGCGAGTTGCACCGCACCCGGGCGCGCGGATGCCGGCGTTGCAGCTCGTCCACGTACCGCCAGTGGGTGGTGCACTCGCGGTCGTCGAGCAGCCCGGCCTCGCCGAGCAGGAAGGCTCCGGAGCAGACGCTGAACAGGTGCGCTCCGCGGGCGTCGGCCCGGCGGAGCGCGTCGAGCACCGGGCCGGGGACCGTGGTGCCCTGGCTGTGCGCGGGGATGGCCACCAGGTCGGCCTCGTCGACCGGGCCGAGGTCGGCGTGTGGGGTGAGGTGGAAGCCGGACGAGGTACGCACGGGAGCGCCGTCCGGGCTGCACACCTGGAAGCGGTAGGCGGGGAAACCGTCGGCTGTCCGGTCGGTGCCGAACACCTCGGCGAGCACGCCGAGCTCGAAGGGAGCGACCTGGTCGAGGGCGAGGACGGCAACGGACCGCAGCATGTGACGAGGGTAACCCGACAGGTGGCAGTAAATCGATGACCACTGGCATTCCTGCCACTGTCCGATCGCTTCGCGAGGTCGCAGACTTGTCTCAGTCCGGTGCGCACCGGCGGCGAAACCGACAGCAATCATGCGAAAGCGAGCGCCGCCATGGAGTTCCTGTTCATCCTCCTGTTCCTCGTCCTCCTCGCCGCCGCCTCGGCGGCCGGCCTCACCGTCGACAGCCACGATTCGGCCGACTGGAAGCCGAGCGACGATGGCCGCCGCTGGCGGTCACGCACCAACTGATGTGATTAGCGTTGTTTGCGCAGAAAATCCTCGGCGGGACCGCGCCAAAAGGTGCGGCCCCGCCGACGGAGGCCATCCGACGTACGGCAGGCTAGGAGTCATGGCTGACGGCTCCTGGTACGACGCCGACATCGACCACGTGATCATCTCCGAGGCGCAGATCCGCGAGAAGACGGCGGAGCTGGCCAAGCAGGTCTCCGCCGACTACTCCCACGTGGGCGACGGGCTGCTGCTGGTGTGCGTACTCAAGGGCGCGGTGATGTTCATGGCGGACTTCGCCCGGGCGCTGGGCCGCAACGGCCCGCCGGCGGAGCTCGACTTCATGGCCATCTCGTCCTACGGCCAGGGCACCACCTCCTCCGGGGTGGTCCGCATCCTCAAGGATCTGGACCGGGACATCGCCGGTCGGCACGTGATCGTCGTCGAGGACATCGTCGACTCCGGGCTCACGCTCTCCTGGCTGCTGCGCTACCTCGAGTCGCGCTCGGCGGCGAGTGTCGAGGTGGTCGCCCTGTTCCGCAAGCCGGACGCGGTGAAGGTGCCGGTACCGGTGAAGTACGTCGGCTTCGACATCCCCACCGAGTTCGTGGTCGGGTACGGCCTCGACTTCGCTGAGCGCTACCGGGAGCTGCCGTACGTCGGGGTGCTCAAGCCCGAGGTCTACGCCCGCTCCTGACGTCGGGCCGACCCGTCGCGACGGCCCGCGGGTCGACATGAGCCCGACTTGTATCGGCATCCATCAAGCCGACGTTCAGCGCGCTCTCAGCTGATGCGGTTACCGTGTAGCACGGTGGCCCGGAGGTTCCTCCGCGCTCGACCCACTCGATCGCGTGACCGGGCGCTCGGGTGGCCGAGCCGGACTCCCCGCCACGCCGGCTTGATGGTGCACGACTGCGGGGCTCGCAAGCTCACGCCTCGCGTACACGGTGTACCGTCGAATGACCGCGGCGCGGTAGTTTTCGCGCCTCGGGGTCGAGTCGGCCCGCACGGCGGCTCCGGCCGCCGCTCAATGCGGCGACACCATCAGACGGTCAGGACGTCGATCAGGAGGATGCGGGCGCCCCGGCGCTCGACAACAGTATGGAACGTACGCGTTTCTTCCGCCGACCGGTGGTCTGGATCATCCTGGTCATCCTCGGCGCCGTTGTGCTCAGTCAGCTGTTCACCAGTGGTCCCAGCTACCACCGCGTGGACACTTCCGTTGCGCTCGATCAACTGCACACCGCCAAGATCAACAAGGTGGTCTTCCAGGACAAGGAGCAGACGCTCCAGCTGGACCTGGCCCAGAAGACCAAGTTCGGCAAGACCGAGACCAACAAGATCGAGGCCCAGTTCCCGTACCAGGCTGGCGACCAGATCTGGAACGAGGTGCTGGACGCCAAGGCGAACAACCGGGTCACCGGCCCGGCCGACGCCAAGGTCTCCTCGGACAGCATCTGGGTGAGCCTGCTGGTCAACCTGCTGCCGATCGCGCTGCTCGTGCTCCTGCTGCTGTTCTTCATGTCGCAGATGCAAGGTGGCGGCTCCCGGGTGCTCAACTTCGGCAAGTCCAAGGCCAAGATGATCACCAAGGACACTCCGAAGACGACCTTCGCGGACGTCGCGGGTTCCGAGGAGGCCGTCGAAGAGCTGTACGAGATCAAGGACTTCCTGCAGAACCCGGCCAAGTACCAGGCCTTGGGCGCCAAGATCCCGAAGGGCGTGCTGCTGTTCGGCCCGCCCGGCACCGGCAAGACGCTGCTGGCCCGCGCGGTCGCCGGCGAGGCCGGGGTGCCCTTCTACTCCATCTCCGGCTCCGACTTCGTGGAGATGTTCGTCGGCGTCGGCGCCAGCCGGGTCCGTGACCTCTTCGAGCAGGCCAAGACGAACGCCCCGGCGATCGTCTTCGTCGACGAGATCGACGCCGTCGGCCGGCACCGTGGTGCCGGCATGGGCGGCGGCCACGACGAGCGGGAGCAGACGCTCAACCAGCTGCTCGTCGAGATGGACGGCTTCGACACCAAGGGTGGCGTCATCCTGATCGCGGCCACCAACCGGCCGGACATCCTCGACCCGGCGCTGCTGCGCCCGGGCCGGTTCGACCGGCAGATCCCGGTGGACGCCCCCGACATGGAGGGCCGCAAGGCCATCCTGCGGGTGCACGCCAAGGGCAAGCCGTTCACGCCCGACGTCGACCTCGACGCGGTGGCCCGTCGCACGCCGGGCTTCAGCGGCGCCGACCTGGCCAACGTGATCAACGAGTCGGCCCTGCTCACCGCCCGCAAGGAGCAGCGCGCCATCTCCAACGACTCGCTCGAAGAGTCGATCGACCGGGTGGTCGCCGGTCCGCAGCGGCGGACCCGGGTGATGAGCGACAACGAAAAGAAGATCACCGCGTACCACGAGGGTGGCCACGCGTTGGTCGCCTGGGCGCTGCCGCACGCCGCGCCGGTGCACAAGGTGACGATCCTGTCCCGTGGCCGCTCGCTGGGCCACACCCTGGTGCTCCCCACCGAAGACAAGTACACGCAGACCCGCGCCGAAATGATCGACACCCTGGCGTACGCGCTGGGCGGTCGCGCTGCCGAGGAACTGGTCTTCCACGAGCCGACCACCGGTGCCGGCAACGACATCGAGAAGGCCACCCAACTGGCCCGCGCGATGATCACCCAGTACGGCATGAGCTCCAAGCTCGGCGCGATCAAGTACGGCACCAGCGGGGACGAGCCGTTCCTCGGCCGCAACATGGGCCACGAGCGGGACTACTCGGACTCGGTGGCCGCCGAGATCGACGGCGAGATGCGGGCACTGGTCGAGCTGGCGCACGACGAGGCCTGGGAGATCCTGGTGGAATACCGGGACGTCCTGGACAACATCGTGCTCGAGCTGATGGAGAAGGAAACTCTCTCCACGGCCGACATGGCGCGGATCTGCTCCCGGGTGGTCAAGCGCCCGCCGCTGGCGCCGTACAACGGCTTCGGCAAGCGTCAGCCCTCCACCGAGCCGCCCGTGCTCACCCCTGCGGAGAAGGACAAGCTCAAGGCACAGGCCCAGGCCGACGGCGCGCAGGCGTCGGTTGGGGTCGTTGTCCTCCCGGCCGGCGTACGCGTCGGCGAGTCGGAACACGTCCTTCGGGTCGCCCTCGGCGAGCTTGTCGATCGCCTGGGCCAGCTCCTGC
>NZ_JBEZEH010000046.1:10301-35874 GCF_040648775.1 Micromonospora sp. NPDC049089 | reverse complement strand
GCCCCGCCGCCGTTGGCCGCCGGCCCAACGGCTAGCCAGGGACGAGCGCTGGAACCACACCCGCTAATCAGCCTGATGTCTGTGAGTCATCGTGATGACTCACAGACATCACGCTCATCGAAGTGAGGCCCGCCAGGTCATGCGCTCGGCGTATCAGGGCGCGCGGATCGCGCCGCAAGCCGCCGACCTGCCGCAGCGGGATCGCGGGCATCTCACCCGTGGTCCACGATGCCGGGATGTCATCGACTCGCCTTGTCGCCCTGCTTGGTGCTGCCGCGCGGCAGCAACGACAGCTGCGCGACCTGAGCCAACGTCAGTTGGCCGCGTTGGCCGAGGTCGACCAGGCCGCGGTGGCCCGGTTCGAACGTGGTGAGCGAGCGCCGACCATCCCGGTGCTGGAACGGCTGTTTGCCGCGATGGACGTGCAGTTGGTCGTCGGAGTCGAGCCGTTGGACGCGCACCTCGACGCCCAGATCGACGGCTTGGCCGCCCGGCCGATCGCCGAACGGATCGACGGGTTGGGGCTGGATCGGCTGCTGGACCGGCTCACCGACTTCCCACAGGTGATCACCGGTTGCACAGCGGCGTTGCTACAGGGCGCGCCGGTGCCGGTCGACGCGCTGGAGATCGCCCTGCGTTGGCAGGACTCCAAACCGTTCACCCGCTGGCTGGAAACGAACTACGGGCAGCGGTGGAACGACCGCTGGGGTGAGTTCGGCGGGGTGTGGTTGGAGCCCGAGGAGCCGGGCGAACACCGGTGGTCGACCCGGTACGGGGAGATCAGGGCCACGATGTGCGACGAGCTGCCCGAGACGATCGAGGTGCGCCACGGCGAAAGGATCTATCAGGTGGTGCCACTCGTCGAGCTGGAACTCAGCGAGCCGCGCGCCGCCGGACTGTTACGCCGCTACCGCAACCGGCAGTTGGCCAGCGACAGCTGAGTCAACTGCCGGCCCGGCGGTGCAACGTCGACGAGCGGCTCAGCCGGCGGTGCGCTCCCAATCGATGGTGGGCAGGCCGGCGTCGGCGAGTGCCTTGTTGGCGGCGCTGAACGGGCGGCTGCCGAGGAAGCCGCGCGGGTTCATCGGGCTGGGGTGACCCGCCTCCAGCACCACGTGCTGCGGGTTGGTGACCAGCGCGGCCTTCTTGCGGGCGTAGCCGCCCCAGAGCAGGAAGACCACCCGGTCCGGTGCCGCGTCCAGTGCCCGGATCGTCGCGTCGGTGAACTCTTCCCAGCCGGCGTTGGCGTGCGAGCCCGGGGTGGCCTGTCGGACGGTCAGCACCGCGTTGAGCAGCAGAACCCCCTGTGCGGCCCACCCGTCGAGGTTGCCGCTGCGCGGCTTGGGGACGCCCACGTCCTCGCCCAGCTCCTTGAAGACGTTGCGCAACGACGGCGGCACCGTCACACCGTCGCGGACGCTGAAGCTCAACCCATGAGCCTGCCCGGCCCGGTGGTAGGGATCCTGCCCGAGGATGAGCACCCGGGTGCCCTGCGGCGGGCACAGCCGGTATGCCGAGAACAGATCCTCCTGCGGCGGAAAGACCGTCTGCGTCGCGTATTCCCGGGCGACGAACTCGCCGAGCGCGGCGGTGCGTGCCGGGTCGAGGTGCGGGGTGAGCACTGTGCGCCACTGCTCCGGCAGCAGGGCCAGCAGATCCAGGGCGGGGGCGTCGTCGGGCATCGGGAACCTCTCACAGCGCGGGTCGGTCCCCCGCACTCTAGGCATCGGGTACGACAGCCACCGACCTAGCCCAGGTCGGCGAGCCGCCGGGCCCAGTCACCGCCGATCGGGTCCAGCTCGACGATGCGGGTGTCGTCGTCGCGGCGGTCGATGCGAACCCGTAGGTGCGCGTCCACCAACTGCTCCACCAGGCCCTCGCCCCACTCCACCACTGTCACCGAGTCGTCCACCGAGGCGTCGAGGTCCAGGTCGTCGATCTCGGCGCGCGGGTCGGTGGCGTCACCCAACCGGTACGCGTCGGCGTGCACGAGCGCCACCCGGCCGCCCCGGGCCGGATCGGGGCGGTGCACCCGGGCGATCACGAAGGTCGGCGAGGTGATGTCCCCGAGGACACCGAGCCCGGCCCCGACGCCCTGGGTGAGCGCGGTCTTGCCGGCACCCAACGGGCCGGTCAACAGCACCAGGTCGCCGGCGCGCAGCAGCCCGGCCAGCCGCCGGCCGAAGTCCCGAGTGTCTTCGACGGTCGGCAGCTTGACGACGTGACTCACCGTTCCTCCACGCTCTGCAATGACTCCAGGAACCGCGCCAGGGCGGCGTTGACCTCGTCCGCGTGCTCCAACATCACCACGTGACCGCTGTCCTTGATCTTCACGAACTCGGCGTGCGGCAACCGGCGGACGATCTCCTCGGAGTGGGTCACCGGCGTGATCATGTCCTTGTCGCCGACCACCACGAGCACCGGAGTCGCCGCCAGCGCCGCCAGCGCCGGGAAGCGCGAGTGGGTGGCCAGGGTCCGCAGGTAGCGGGTCACCGTGTCGGCCGACGTCCGGGAGTTCATCGTCTCCACGTAGGACACCAGCGACGGGCTGGGCTTGCGGGTGCCGAAGCCGTACTTGCGGGTCAGTAACCAGGCCACGTTCGACGTCGACTTGCGGGCCTTGTCGATCACCGGCCCGCCGTACCGGGTGGCGTTGCTGACCATGTAGAGCATCGGACCGCCGACCCGGCCGAGCAGCGCGGGCGCGACCAGCTTGGTCTCCGCGATGAGCCCGCCCGACGTGGCCATCAGAACGGTGCCCACCACCCGGTCACCGAACAGCTCTCCGAACAACTCGGCGAACGCCATGATCGTCATGCCGCCCATCGAGTGGCCGACCAGCACCAGCGGCCCGTCCGGGGCGGTTCGGTCGATCACCTGACGCAGCGTTCGGCCGAGCACGGCGAGGTCGTACTCCCCGGTCTCCAGCCGGCCGGACCGGCCGTGACCGGGCTGGTCGTACGCCACGATCCGGTAGTCACCGCGGGCGGCGAGCATCTGGCGCTGGAAGTGGAACGTCCCCATGTCCAGGCAGAAACCGTGCACCAGCACCACAGTCGGGTGCCCCGGCACCGGCCGGGTGGGCTCGACCACCTCGACGTGGATGTCGGTGCCGTCCGGCAGCTCCAGGCGGAACGCCTCGTCGTACCGCTGCTTGTCGAACGTCTCGTGCGCGTAGCGGTCGGCCGGATCGGCCTTGAGCCGACGGACCAGGGTCCGCTCGGTCGCGACGCCAGCCGCCAGACCTGCCGCGGCCACCCCGACCGCCGCGCCGACGATCCCCGCTACCCGGCCCGCAGCCGTCCGCGGACGCGGAATGCGATAACTCATGACTTCTCGCCGTCGTAGACCCGGGGCACCCGCGTGCCGCCGAACCGCGTCACGATCTCGTAGTTGATCGTGCCGACCGCCTCGGCCCAGTCGTCCGCCGTCGGTTCGCCGTCGACGCCGCTGCCGAAGAGCGTCGCCACGTCGCCGTCGGCCACCGGGTCGTCCCCGCAGTCGAGCACGAACTGGTCCATGCAGACCCGGCCCGATATCGTCCGGCGTACGCCGCCGAGCTGGACCGGGCCGGTGTTGGACGCGTGTCGGGGAACCCCGTCGGCGTACCCGAGCGGCACCACGGCCAGGTTCGCGTCGGCCTGCGTGGTGTAGGCGTGCCCGTAGGAGATACCGGTGCCGGCGGGCACCCGCTTGGTGAGCATCACCCGGGCGCGGGCGGTCATCGCCGGCCGCAACCCGTACGTCTCGCCGGCCACCGGTGACAGGCCGTAGATGGCCAGGCCGGGCCGGACCAGGTCGAAGTGGGTGTCCGGGCGGGTGAGGGTGGCGGCCGAGTTGGCGAGGTGCCGCCAGCGCGGTCGCAGCCCGGCCCGCTCGACCATGGCCAGCGCTTCGTGGAAGACGGCCAGTTGGCGGTCGGTGGTGGGGTGGCCGGGCGAGTCCGCGTACACGAAGTGGCTCCACACGCCGACCACCTCGACCAGGCCGTCTGCCTGCGCCTTCGCCGCGGCGTCCAGCAGCTCGGGCCAGTCGGCGACTGTCGCACCGCCCCGGGACAGCCCCGTATCGATCTTGAGGTGCAGGCGGGCGGGACGCCCGGCGAGGCGACTCGCCTCGATCATCTCGTCCAGTCGCGTCAGGCTGGCCGCGCCCAGGTCCACCCCGGCACTGACCCCCTCGTGCAGCGGCAACCCGGGGGCGAGCAGCCAGGCCAGCACCGGCACTGTCACCCCGGCCCGCCGCAGGGTGAGGGCCTCGTCGAGGGTGCAGACACCGAGCCAGTCAGCGCCGGCGTCGAGCGCCGCGCGGGCGGCCGGAAGCATGCCGTGGCCGTACCCGTCGGCCTTGACCACTGCCATTAGCTCGGCGGTGGTGCCGGATCGGAGCCTGCTCACGTTCTCGCGGATGGCGTCAAGATCGACGCGTACCTCGGCCTGCCACATGCACCCAGCCTACTTTCCGCCGTGATCACCGCGGGCGGCGACGCACGTCCCGAGGCGGCGATCCGGTCAGCGCGCCCGGAACCGCCCCGTTCAGCCCAGCCGGGCCAGCACCGGACGCAGCGCGGTCGCCACGTCGGGCGCGGTCACCGGGCCACCCCGGGCCGCCTCCCGCCCGGCGAGCCCATGCAGGTACGCGGCCGAGGCGGCGGCCCGATCGGCGGGTACCCCGGCCGCCAGCAGCGAGCCGAGCAGCCCGGCCAACACGTCGCCGGTGCCGCCGGTGGCCAGCGCCGGGGTGCCGGTCGGGTTGACGTACGCCCGACCGTCCGGCGTGCCGATCACCGTGCGATCGCCCTTGAGCAGCACCACCGCGTTCATCCAGGCGGCCAGCCGCAGCGCGGCGCCGACCCGGTCGGCGCCCGGCTCCTCCCCGCAGAGACGGGTGAACTCGCGGTCGTGCGGGGTGACCACGATGGGCGCGTCCCGACCCCGCAGCCGGTCGGCGAGCGAGCCGTCCACCAGCAGGGTCAGAGCGTCGGCGTCGAGCACCACCGGCACCGGGGCGGCCAGTACGGCGCGCAGCTCGGCCGCCGCGTCGGTGCCGGTGCCCAACCCGGAGCCGCAGACCCAGGCCTGCACCCGGCCCGCGTCGGCGACCCGCCCGCTGGCGATCACCGAAGGGTGCTGGTGCAACACCTCGGCTCGGGCGCTGCCGGCGTAGCGGACCAGGCCGGTAGGCCCGGCCAGGGCGCCGCCCACGGAGAGCACCGCCGCACCGGGGTAGGTCGCCGAACCGGTCGACACCCCCACCACGCCCCGGGTGTACTTCTCCGACGCCGCGCCCAGCTGAGGCCACCAGTCGACCAGGTCGGACCATTCGGTGACCCGCAGCGCCGGGGTGCCGCGCAGCCACGGCCGCAGCCCGATGTCGACCAGCTCGACCTGCCCGGCCAGCGCGGCGGCCGGGCCGACCACCAGGGCGGGCTTCAGCGCGCCGAAGGCCACCGTCACGTCGGCGCGGACCGCTGTGGGCCGGCCGGACGCGGACAGCGGCACGTGGCCGGTGTCGACCGCGACCCCGCTGGGCACGTCGACCGCCAGCACCGTGGCCCGTCCCCCGTCGCGTCCGCGCAGCTCGCCGAGGCGCTGGACCACCTCGTCCGCGTTCGCCCGTAGCCCACCGGTGCCACCGATGCCGACGATGCCGTCGACGACCAGGTCGATCGGGCCGGTCGGGTTTCGGACCAGCCGACCGCCAGCGGCTCGCAGCGCGGCCAGGCCGGCGGCGTGCGCCCGCCCGGGGGTGAGCAGCAGGGCGGACACGTGGACACCTCGCCGGGCCAACCGCTCCCCCGCGTACAGCGCGTCGCCGCCGTTGTCACCGGAGCCGACCAGCAGCAGCACCCGGCCCCCGTAGACTCCGCCCCGCTCGGCGAGCAGGAGCGCGGCCCGGCGGGCCAGGCCGGCAGCGGCCCGCTGCATCAGCGTCCCCTCCGGCAGCGTGCCCATCAACCCCGCCTCGGCCGCCCGTACGTCGGCCACCCGCCACACCGCTCTCATGCCACCGTGTCCCATTCAGTTAGCGGGCGGACCTGACCGGCCCTCCCGGCCGACGTCATCGTTCCGCGACCACCATCGCCGACGCGATCCCGCCGTCGTGCGACAACGAGAGATGCCAGTGGTTGACCCCGCGCGCGTCGGCCACCGCCGCGACAGTGCCGGAGACTGCCAGCCAGGGGCGGCCGGCCGGGTCGGGCACGATCTCGCAGTCGTGCCAGTTGAGCCCGGCCGGGGCGCCGAGGGCCTTGGCCACCGCCTCCTTGGCGGCGAACCGGGCGGCGAGCGACTCGGGCGAGCGCGGGCTGCCGGAGCGGGTGTGCCGCTCGGCCTTGGTGAAGAGCCGGTCGGCGAGCAGCGGCGTCCGTGCCAGGGCCCGGGCGAACCGGTCGACCAGGACCACGTCGATGCCGACAGCGACGATCACCACACCACCCTACCGGCGGTCGAGGCCGCAGATTAGCCGTCGGGCTCACGCTGGGCAACGCCTGTGGACACCCCGGGGTACGCCTCGACGTCGGCTGTCCACAGGGCACCGCGCGGGCTCCGGCACGTGCCTAGCGTGAGCGCGTCGATGCCGATCGTCCACGGGGGTGTGGTCATGACCGACGAGCCGTTCGCCGTTCAGCCGGAGGAGTTGCGGGCGGTCGCCGGCCTGCTCGACGACGAGGCGCACCGGTTGGCGTTGGGCCTCGCGGGGTTGCCCGGCCTGGTGGTGGCGGCGCCCGAATGGCGAGCCGGCGCGGCACTGGCCGGGTTGGAGGCGGCCGTGCACGCCTGGTTCTGCCGGCTGGGTGACCGGGTCGCGGCGACCTCCGGCGGCGTCCGGGCGTCGGCCGACGCGTACGAGACGGTGGACGACCGGGCCGCCGGCCGGTTCGCCTCCCTACCTCGGTGAGCAGCGTCGGTTACCGACAGCTGTGGGCTGTCGATCCTGGTGCGTGGAGGGCCGCCGGGGTGGCGTGGGCGGGGTTGGCGAGGCCACTCGATCGGCGCCTCGGCGAGCTGCGGGCGGCCACCGGGCGGTTGCGGGACGGTTGGTCGGGGACGGCAGCCACGGCGGCGGACACTCGCCTCAACGGCCTGCGTGACGCGCTGGCCTCGGTCGCACCAGCGCTGATCGAGGTCGACCAGGTGCTGGCGGAGTTGTCCGGTGGGCTGGCGGTGGCGAAGGCGCGGCTCTCCCAGGCGGTCGCCCAGGCCGATGCGGCGGGCCTGCTGGTGGACCGCTCGGGTGCGGTGCGGGTCGATCCGGCCCGGTATCGACCTACCGAGCGGGCCGGGGTCGCCGCGGCTGGAGTGGCCGCGGCCCTGCGGGCCGCGCTCGACGGGGCAGCCGCTGCGGACCGGGTCGCCGCGGACCGGTTGGATGAGCTGGCCAGGGCCGCCGGCACCGGTTGGGCGTCCCCGCCCCCGCCGGGCCGACCGGCCCTCGGTGCCGCGCCCACGCTGGTCGGCGCCTGGTGGGCCGGGTTGACGCCGGCGCAGCGACGGTGGCTGATCGTTCGCGAGCCGGCCCTGGTGGGCCGGTTGGACGGGCTGCCGGTGGCCACCCGGGACCAGGCCAACCGGTTACGGCTCGACGCCTGGCGTACGGAGTTGCTGGTCGAGCGGCGACGGCTGCTGTCCCAGGTGCCGCCGGGGCCGCTCCAGTTGATCCGGTTGCGCGGGGTGGCCGGGCGGTTGGCCGGTCTGGACGCGCTGGTCGGCCGGCTGACGGCCGGCGAGGCGCCGCGGGCGTACCTGCTCGGGTTGGATCCGGCGGGTGAGGGCCGGGCGGTGGTGGCGCTCGGCGACCCGGACCACGCCGACCGGGTGCTGACCTACGTGCCGGGGATGACGGCCGGCCTGGACGACGCCTCCGGCGAGCTGGGCAGGGCGGCCCGAGTGCTGGAGCGGTGCGCCGCGCTCGCCCCGGATGAGCGCAGCGCGGCGGTGCTCTGGTTGGACTACGACGCTCCGGATCTGCTGACCGAGGCCGCCTCGGCGGGTCAGGCCCGGGACGCCGGCCCGGCGTTGCACCGCTTCCAGGAGGGGCTGCGTGTCAGCCACGACGGGCCGCCGGCCCGGCAGACGGTGCTCGGGCACAGCTACGGGTCGCTGGTGGTGGGTGTTGCCGCCCGGGAGCACGGCCTGGCCGCCGACGCGCTGGTCTTCGTCGGCTCCCCCGGTGTCGGCGCGTCGCACGCCACCGAGCTGGGTGTGCCGCCCGGCGAGGTCTGGGCGAGCAGCGCCCCCGACGACGTGATCCGGGCGGCCCGGTCACCCGACGAGCTGGGCCGGCGGGCTCTGTTCGGCGCGGCACCACTCGCCGCCGTGCTGGGCTGGCCCGGCCGGACGGGGCACGAGCTGTGGTTCGGTCACGACCCGGCCGATCCCGGCTTCGGCGGGCGGGTGCTCCCCAGCGGCCGCGGCGGGCACACCGGCTACTGGGAGGCGGGAAACCCGGCGCTGGACGGGATGGCCCGTGTCGTGCTGGGCCGGTGACGACGAAACCCCGGCCGCCGCGGGGCGCGGCGACCGGGGTTCCGGAGGTGCGGGGTGCCTACTCGACGGTGACCGACTTGGCCAGGTTGCGGGGCTGGTCCACGTCGTGTCCCCGGGCGGCGGCGATCTCGGCGGCGAGCACCTGCAACGGGACAGTGGTGACGAGCGGAGCCAGCAGGGTGGGCGTACGCGGCACGTAGATCAGGTGGTCGGCGTACCGGACGACCGCCTCGTCACCCTCCTCCGCGATCACGATGGTCCGCGCGCCCCGCGCCCGTACCTCCTGGATGTTGGAGACGACCTTGTCGTGCAGCATGCCCCGGCCCACCGGCGAGGGCACCACGCAGATGACCGGGGTGCCCTTGTCGATCAGGGCGATCGGGCCGTGCTTCAGCTCACCGGCGGCGAAGCCCTCGGCGTGCATGTACGCCAATTCCTTGAGCTTCAGCGCGCCCTCCAGGGCCACCGGGTAGCCGACGTGCCGGCCGATGAACAGCACCGTCGGCTCGGACTTCAGCTCCCGGGCCAGTTCGCGGACGGGCTCGATCCGGTCGAGCAGCTCACGCAGCTTGCCGGGGATCTCCTGCAGCTGCGCGACCACCGCGCCCACCTCGTCGGCGAACTTGATGCCGCGCACCTGGGCCAGGTGCAGGCCGATGAGATAGCAGGCGACGACCTGGGTGAGGAACGCCTTGGTGGAGGCGACGGCGATCTCCGGCCCACCGTGGGTGTAGAGGACAGCGTCGGACTCGCGGGGGATGGTCGAGCCGTTGGTGTTGCAGATCGCCAGCACCCGGGCCTTCTGCTCCTTGGCGTGGCGCAGCGCCATCAGGGTGTCCATGGTCTCGCCGGACTGCGAGATGACCACGATGAGCGTGGACCGGTCGAGCACCGGGTCGCGGTAGCGGAACTCGCTGGCCAGCTCCACCTCGCACGGGATCCGGGTCCAGTGCTCGATGGCGTACTTGGCGACCATGCCGGCGTGGTACGCGGTGCCGCAGGCCACGATGAAGATCTTGTCGACGTCGCGCAGATCCTGGTCGCTGAGGCGGACCTCGTCGAGGGCGATCTCACCGCTCTCGGTGAGCCGGCCCAGCAGCGTGTCGGCGATGGCCTGCGGCTGCTCCTCGATCTCCTTGAGCATGAACCAGTCGTAGCCGCCCTTCTCCGCGGCCGAGGAGTCCCAGTCGATGTGGAAGTCCTGGCCGGCGGCGGGCTGGCCCTCGAAGTCGGTGATCTCGATGCTGTCACCGGTGATCAGCACGATCTGGTCCTGGCCCAGCTCGACCGCTTCCCGGGTGTGCTCGATGAACGCGGCCACGTCGCTGGCCAGGTAGTTTTCCCCGTCGCCCCGGCCGACCACCAGCGGCGAGTTGCGCCGGGCGCCGACGACCGCACCGGGCACGGAGGCGTCCACGGCGAGCAGTGTGAACGCGCCCTCCAGTCGCTGGCAGACCACGCGCATGCCGGCGGCGAGCAGTTGCGGGCTGTCCGGCTGGCCGGCGGCGCGCAGGTCGGCCAGCGCGGCGGCGAGCAGGTGCGCGGCGCACTCGGTGTCGGTGTCGCTGGTGAACTGGACGCCGTCGGCCTCCAGCTCGGCGCGGAGCTTGGCGAAGTTCTCGATGATGCCGTTGTGGATCACCGCGACCCGCCCGTCGGGGGCGACGTGTGGGTGGGCGTTGCGGTCGGTCGGGCCGCCGTGGGTGGCCCACCGGGTGTGCCCGATGCCGGTGGTGCCGTCACCGATGCCGATCGGGCTGGCCGCGCAGGAGGTCGGGTCGTCGGCGGCCCGCTCGGACAGCACCTTCTCCAGGTTGGCCAGCTTGCCGGCCTTCTTCTCGGTCAGCAGCTGATCGTCACAGACGATCGCGACGCCTGCCGAGTCGTAGCCACGGTATTCCAGCCGTCGCAGCCCGTCGAGGACGATGCCGAGTGCGGGGCGCGCGCCCGCGTATCCCACGATTCCACACATGGCCCGCAGCCTAACCCAGTTTCACTCACGTTGGTTGCTCGAAAGTCGGGTTATCAATCACGGAATCTGAGCGATCAGTGCCTACGCGGCCGCAACGGGACGAGCGTCACAGACCCCTCGCGCCCCCGCTCCGCAGGGCGGGGTTGCGACACGCCTGCGGGTGCGGAAGTCTCTCGGCGGGTTTGGCGCTCCCGTCCACGGCCCGTTCGTCCCATACCCACTCCCGCCCGGAGCAGCCATGTCCGACGCGCCGCCGCCCGACCCGACCCCCTCGTCCGCTCCGGACCCGGCTTCCCAGGCACTTCCGCCGGACCCGACGGCGCCGCCGTCCACGGCTTCGTCTCCGGCCCCCGACCCGCTGGCGCCGGGGCAGCCGTGGGCCCCGCAGGCCCCCTGGGAGCCACCCCCGCCGGCCGCGCCGTGGACGCCGTCGCCGCCCGCTACCCAGTGGACGCCACAACCGTCCGCGACGCCGTGGTCGCCCGACCCGCAGACACCCCCGTGGTCGCCCGACCCCGCAGGCCCGCCGTCGGCCGGATCGCCACCGTCGGCGGGGTGGCCGATGCCCGACGGGCAGCCGCACATCGCTGGCTGGCCGCCGCCCGGCACCGGCTATCCGCCGCCCGGCTATCCGCCCCCCGGCACCGGCTGGCCGCCGCCCGGTTATCCGCCGCCCTACGCCTACCCCGGGCATCCGCAGGGCCCCAGCAAGACGACCACGAGCAGCGGGCGGATCGTCGGGATCGTCGTCGCGGCCGTCGTGGCACTCGTCCTACTGGTGTGTGGCTGCCTCTGCGTGGCTGGCCTGTGGCTCGACCAGACAGACCCGGACCCGGTCGCCGAGGAGCCGTGGGTCGTCCCCGACGACGACGGCTGGACGGAGCCCACCACCGGGCCGATCATTCCGGAGCGACCCACCGCCCCGCAGCCGCCCACCACGTCCCCCACCCCCAGCAAGAAGCCGGTCACCCGACCGACCTCAGGACCGGCACCCGTGACGGTGGTCTACCAGCTCAGCGGGTCGGGTGTCGTCGACCTGGCGTACTTCGACGCCGAGAGCGATCTCATCCACGTCGACGGCCAGAAACTGCCCTGGAGCACCACCATCCGTACCAACGGCAAGACCAGGGTGATGGTGGAGGCCAGATGGGCCGACGACGAGGGTGAGAGACCACTCGACTGCACCGTCACGGTCACCGGTGCCGGCAAGCCGGTCGTCAAGAAGATCCGCGGGTACTGGGCGACCAGTTGCACCCCCGAGTGAGGCTGGGGTCCGAGCCGGGTATGGCCGTAGGCTGGCGCAGGTGACGACGAGCACCGATGTCGACCCGCTGGTGGCCCGGATGCGGCCGTTCGGCACGACGATCTTCGCCGAGATGTCCGCCCTCGCCGTACGCACCGGCGCGGTCAACCTCGGCCAGGGGTTTCCCGACACCGACGGCCCGCCGGAGATGCTGGCCGCCGCCGCCGAGGCGCTGCGCAACGGGCAGAACCAGTACCCGCCCGGCCCGGGGATCCCCGCCCTGCGCGCGGCCGTAGCGGCGCATCAGCGGCGGTTCTACGACCTGGCGTACGACCCGGACAGCGAGATCGTGATCACGGCGGGCGCGACCGAGGCGGTCGCGGCGAGCATCCTCGCGCTCTGCGAACCGGGCGACGAGGTGGTGTGCTTCGAGCCGTACTACGACTCGTACGCCGCCTCGATCGCGTTGGCCGGCGCGGTCCGCCGACCGGTGACGTTGCGCCCCTCGGCCGACGGCCGGTACGCCTTCGACCCGGCGGCGCTGCGTGCGGCGTTCGGCCCGCGTACCCGGCTGGTGCTGCTGAACTCGCCGCACAACCCGACCGGCAAGGTCTTCACCTCGGCCGAGTTGGCGCAGGTCGCCGAGTTGTGTCAGGAGTTCGGCGCGTACGCGGTCACCGACGAGGTGTACGAGCACCTGGTCTTCACCGACGCGTCGAGCCCGCACGTGCCGCTGGCCAGCCTGCCCGGGATGCGGGAGCGAACGCTGCGCATCTCGTCGGCCGGCAAGACGTTCTCCTGCACGGGGTGGAAGGTCGGCTGGGCGAGCGGCCCGGCGGCGCTGGTCTCGGCGCTGCTCCGGGTGAAGCAGTTCCTCACCTATGTCAACGCCGCGCCGCTGCAACCGGCGGTGGCAGTGGCGCTGGCCCTGCCGGACGCCTACTACACCGGCTTCCGCGATGGTCTCCAGCAGCGGCGGGACCAGCTCGTCGGTGGTCTGACCGACGCCGGTTTCGAGGTGCTCGACTCGGAGGGGACGTACTTCGTCACCGCCGACATCAGCGCCCTCGGCGGCCGGGACGGGGTGGAGTTCTGCCGCTCGTTGCCGGAGCGCTGCGGTGTGGTGGCGGTGCCCACCCAGGTCTTCTACGACGACGTCGACGCGGGTCGGCGGCTGGTCAGGTTCGCCTTCTGCAAGCGCCCGGAGGTGCTGACCGAGGCGGTCAGCCGGCTGCACGCCCTGACTCGCTGATCAGACGGGGCCGGCCAGGGCTGTGGAGCTGATGCCGTAGACGGTTCAGCTCCACAGCGTCCGTCCGGGCTAGGCGACCGGGCTCGCGGTGCGGACCAGCTCGGCGATCCGCTCGGCGACCTCACGGGCGGTCGCCTCGGTGGCCGCTTCGACCATCACCCGGACCAGCGGTTCGGTGCCCGACGGGCGCAGCAGCACCCGGCCGGTCTCCCCCAGCTCCGCCTCGGCCCGCTCGACCTCGGCGCGGACTGCGGGTGCGGCGGCGCCGACGGTCCGGTCGCCGACCGGCACGTTGATCAGCACCTGGGGCAGCTTGGTGACCACCGAGGCCAACTCGGCGAGAGACTGGCCGGTGGCCGCCATCCGAGCCATCAGGTGCAGACCGGTCAGCACCCCGTCGCCGGTGGTGGCGTGCGCGGGCATCACGATGTGGCCGCTCTGCTCACCGCCGAGCGCCAGCCCGGAGGCGCGCAGCTCCTCCAGCACGTACCGGTCACCGACCTTGGTCTCGATCAGGCGGATGCCCTGCGCGGACATCGCGAGCCGCAGCCCGAGGTTGCTCATCACGGTGGCCACCAGGGTGTCCTGGGTGAGCGTGCCGGCGTCCCGCATGGCCAGCGCGAGGATCGCCATGACCTGGTCGCCGTCCACCTCGTCGCCGTCGGCGGTGACCGCCAGGCAGCGGTCGGCGTCGCCGTCGTGGGCAATGCCCAGGTGAGCGCCGTGCTCGACCACGGCGGCGCGCAGCGCGTCGATGTGGTTGGAGCCACAGTCGTCGTTGATGTTCAGCCCGTCGGGCTCCGCGTGGATGGCGATGACCTCCGCGCCGGCCTCCCGGTAGGCGACGGGGGCGACCTCGGCGGCTGCGCCGTTGGCGCAGTCGACCACGACCTTGATCCCCTCGAGCCGGTGCGGAACGGTGCCCACCAGGTGCTGGACGTAGTGGTCGGCACCGTCGAGCAGGTCGTGCACCCGGCCGACGCCGGCACCGGTCGGCCGGTCCCAGGCGGTGGTGGCGTTCGTCTCGACGGCCGCCTCGATCTGCATCTCGATCTCGTCGGGCAACTTGTGCCCTCCGGCGGCGAAGAGCTTGATGCCGTTGTCCGGCATCGGGTTGTGCGACGCGGAAAGCATCACACCCAGGTCGGCCTTGGCCTCGGCGGTGAGGAACGCCACCGCCGGGGTGGGCAGCACGCCGACCCGCACCACGTTGGCACCGGCGCTGGTCAGCCCGGCGACCACGGCGGCCTCAAGCATCTCGCCGCTGGCGCGGGTGTCGCGACCGACGACGGCGAGCGGCGGATGGCTGCGGTCCGTCTCGGCGAGTGTGTGCGCGGCGGCCACCGCGAGCGCCAGCGCCAATTCCGGGGTGAGATCCGCGTTCGCCCGCCCGCGTACGCCGTCCGTGCCGAACAACCGACCCATACCCGCCAACCTCCGAAAGTGCACTGCCAGTGAGGAGAAAGCGGAACGGCCGACCCACCTCCCCCCGACGAGGGGGAGGCGGACCGGCCGTCCGTCAGAAGTACAACGCGCTGGGAAAGATCAGCGCTTCGAGTACTGGGGAGCCTTACGGGCCTTCTTGAGGCCGTACTTCTTGCTCTCCTTGACCCGGGCGTCACGGGTGAGGAAGCCGGCCTTCTTGAGGGCCGGGCGGTCGTCCGGCTCGTTGATGATCAACGCGCGGGCGATGCCCAGCCGGAGCGCACCGGCCTGGCCGGTGGTGCCGCCGCCGCGCAGGTTGGCGATCACGTCGAACTGCTCGAGCTTCTCGGCGGTGACCAGCGGGTCCTTGATGAGCTGCTGGTGCACCTTGCTCGGGAAGTAGGCCTCGAGGTCCTGGCCGTTGCAAGTGATCTTGCCGGTGCCCGGGACGATGCGGACCCGGACGATGGCCTCCTTGCGGCGGCCCACGGTCTGGATCGGCCGGTCACCACGAGGCGCGCGGGCGACGGGCGCCGGCGCCTCGGTGGCCTCGGGGGCTTCCGGGGCGACCTCGGTCTCGATGATGTCGGTCATGCTGCTTCCTTCGCCCGCGCTCACTGCGCGATCTGCTTGATCTCGAACGGCACCGGCTGCTGCGCGAGGTGCGGGTGCTCGGCACCGGCGTAGACCTTCAGCTTCTTGATCAGCTGACGGCCGAGCTTGTTGTGCGGGAGCATCCCCTTCACAGCCAGCTCGATGGCCCGCTCGGGACGCTTGGTCAGCAGCTCGTCGTAGCCGATCTGCTTCAGACCACCCGGGTAACCGGAGTGGCGGTAAGCGACCTTGGTCTGGCGCTTGTTGCCGGTCAACGCAACCTTGCCCGCGTTCACGATGACGACAAAGTCGCCCGTGTCGACGTGCGGCGCGAAAGTCGGCTTGTGCTTACCACGCAGCAACGTGGCGGCGTGGGTGGCCAGGCGGCCCAGCACGACATCAGAGGCGTCGATGACGTGCCACTGACGCTCGATCTCACCCGGCTTCGGGCTGTACGTACGCACAGGTCTACCTTGTCTCGTCGTCGGTCTGGGGTCGCGCGCCGAGGTGACCAGATCTAGCAGGCCGGACCAGCGCGCACGAACGACCAAGCGTACCTGAAGGGGCACGCCTCTGGATGTCGTACAACAGCAGGCAACGATACCCGGCGCCCGGTCCGCAGGTCAAAACGGGGGTGCGGTCCCGCGCGGCGACGCGCCGAGGGTGTCTCAGCTCACACGTTGGTGAGTCGACCGGCCCTCGGACGGCGGTAGACCACCCAGGTGACCGCGAAGCACAACGCGTACCAGCCGATGAAGGCCAGGTAGGCGGCGTCGGCATTGCCCGAGCTGAGGAACGACTGGCGGAACGCGATGTTGACCAGCACCCCGCCGAAGGCGCCGATCGCACCCGCGATGCCGATCAACGCGCCGGTCATCCGCCGCGCCCACCGCGCGGCGGCCTCCGGATCACGCTGCCCCGTGGCCACCGCGTCCGCCGACCGGGCCCGGAAGATCGCCGGAATCATCTTGTACGTGGAGCCGTTGCCGACGCCGGAGAAGACGAAGAGGGCGAGGAACCCCGCGAGGTAGAGCCCGAACGAACGCTCCCGGGCCGCGTACAGCACTGTGCTCGCGCCGGCCGCCATCGCCACGAAGTTCCAGAAGGTCACCCGTGCCCCGCCCAACCGGTCGGCGAGGTGCCCACCCAGCGGCCGGATCAGCGAGCCGACCAGCGGGCCCAGGAACGTCAGCCAGGCGGCGTCGACCGGGGTCGGGAACCGCTCGGCGAACTGGAGCTGGAGCACCTGCCCGAAGGCGAAACCGAAGCCGATGAACGAGCCGAAGGTGCCGATGTAGAGCAGCGACATCACCCACGTGTGCGGGTCGCGGGCCGCCTCCCGCAACGCGCCCGGCTCGTTGCGCGCCCCGGGCACGGTGTCCAACCAGCGGGCCGCCGCCAGCGCGGCCAGCACGATCAGCGGCAGGTAGACCGCCGGCACCAACCGGGGGTACGCGGCACCAGCGGTGGCGAGGACGGCCAGGCCGACGAGCTGCACGGCGGGTACGCCCAGGTTGCCGCCACCGGCGTTGAGCCCGAGCGCCCGTCCCTTGAGCCGCTGTGGGTAGAACAGGTTGATGTTCGCCATCGAGGAGGCGAAGTTGCCACCGCCGACCCCGGTGAGGCAGGCGAGCACCATCAGGGTGGTGTAGGACACGCCGGGTTCCAGCAGCACCGTCATCGGGACCGCGGGCACCAGCAACAGCAGTGCGCTGATGATCGTCCAGCGTCGTCCGCCGAAGCGGGCCACCGCCAGCGTGTACGGCAGTCGCAGCACCGCGCCCAGGGCGGCCGGCACGGCGGTGAGCAGGAATTTCCCGGCCGGATCGATGCCGTACGCGGGGCCGAGGAAGAGCACGGTGACCGACCAGAGACTCCACACCGAGAAGCCGACGTGCTCCGCGAAGATGGAGACCCAGAGGTTGCGTCGGGCGATCGGCGCGCCGGTGGCCTGCCAGAAGTCCGGGTCCTCGGGGCGCCAGTCGTGCAGCGGCTGCCGACGACCGGTGACGGCGGGCGGCTCGGCGGTGACTACGGTGCTGGTGAGCGTGCTCACGGCGGCTCCTCCTCGTCGGTGTGACGAGCAGAAACGCTAGGAACGGCCGGTTACCTGGCAGTGCCCGTCGCGGGTCGGGCCGGAAACGGGGATCGCACCACGGGCCGGCGGCGATGGTGAGCACGCCACCGGGGGCGGCGTGCGCAGGGCTGCCCTTCCGATCAGAGCTGTTGGAGGATGCGCAGCGCCCGACCGACCCGGAGCATGGTGTCGGTGTCGGCGACGTCCACGCACGCGGTGAACCACTTCTTCATGGGCGAGGAGATCCGGTCGGGCATCACCACGTACCGGCCCATCGACACGGCGAGCGGCGAGTCCCGCAGGAGTGATTCCTCGACCACCTCGACCACGATCACGATGGGCACGTCGGTGGAGTTGTAGACGTCCGAGCTGATCACGAGGCCGAGGCGTTCCCGGGCACCTTCGATGCGCCAGATCTCACCCCTACGCAGCACGCGGCCGTCCGCCGGAGAACAGGTCGTTGACCATGCCCACCTCGCGGGCGTCGGCGAGCGCGGCAGACTCCAGATCCAGGCTGGCGCGGCCCACGGCGGCGGCGTGCGCGGTGAAGACCTCGCGCAGCGCCTTCTCCCGGGCGGCCTGGTCCATCCATGCGGAGAGCGACAGCCCTTCGCGCTTGGCGAACCGCCGCGCCTCCTCGATGGTCTCGTCCGTGAACGAGAGAGTCACCTTGGCAGTCATGCCGAGCAGATTACCCAGAGGTATGACCGACAGTCATCCCCGCGCTTACCGGCTCGTCCCCGGGCGGCGAAACGCACATTCCGCCGGGCTCACCCGGCCCGGCCGCCGAACACCGCGAAGCGCCACTCCTTGAAGTAGCAGTCGACGTCGACCAGGCCCGCCTCGGCGAGCCACCGACACTGGTCGGCCACTGTCGCCGGGCGGTCGTGGCGCATCCGCTCCCGGGAAGCAGCGATCTCGTCGGGGGACGCACCCAGCTCGGTGATCCGTTGCATCCACACCTCGTCGTAGCGCCGGTCCAGTTCCGGCGTCGGGCCGGCCACCTGCTCGGCGTTGACGAACACCCCACCCGGTGCCAACGCGGCGGCGGCCCGCCGGTAGAGCACGCGCTTGCCGGCGTCGTCCAGGTGGTGGATCGCCAGCGCGCTGACCACCGCGTCGTACCGGCCCGGCGGCAGTTCGTCGGCCAGATCGGCGTGGACCGTTCGGTGTGGCACGGACCGCGCGTCCAACTGGTCGGTGGCGCGGGCGAGCATCGCCGGCGCTCCGTCCACCAGGGTCAGCCGGACTCCGGGCACCGCCGCGGCGAGCAGCAACGAGAGCAGGCCGGTGCCCGCGCCCAGGTCCAGAACCTGCGGGGTACGCCCGGCGGCGAGCGCGGCCCGCAACGGCGGCGCGGCCACCTGGACGGCGGTGCCGTAGAAGCTGTCGAAGCACGGCACCAGCCGCCTGCGCGCCTCGTCGTACGTGCCGGCCACGGCGTCGAAGACGTCCGTCACGCTCATTGCGGTCTCCCATCATGCGAGACAATTTTCCCACATTATAAGCGCCGCCGCGTCAACGACCCTGACCCCGAAGGCGCGAAAGGCCCCCGGCGCGAACCGGGGGCCTGTGCGTCATGGTGGTCAGGCCAGGTCGTGTGCCCTCGCCATACCGACGAACGCCCGCCAGGCCGCAGGCCCGAAGACCAACGCCGGCCCTGCCGAATCCTTCGAGTCCCGCACGCCAACGATGCCAGGCAGATTGTCCGCAACCTCGACGCAGTCGCCGCCATTGCCGCTGCTGCGGGTGCTCTTACGCCACTGCGCGCCGGTCAGTTCCATGTCTTCGCCATCTCCGTAAGTAGATCGACGGATTGCCAATGGGAAAGCGCCTCGCCGCGCACGTTTTCCCACGCGGCCACCATCGCCGCTATGTCCTCGACACCGGTAACGACTTGCCCCTGAAGCTGATTGTCGAGGTAGCCGGCAATTCGATGCTCGGGCCCCACCGCGATCACGAAGGGACCGTTCAAGCCAGCGTACGCGCCGACGCTTGAGGGGACGATGTGCACGCGGACGTGCGGGGCCCCACATGTGGCGATCAGGGCCCTCACCTGCTCACGCATGGTGGATCGTCCGCCGACTGGCCGCCGCAGCACGGCTTCGTCGACAACGGCGGTGAAGTGTGGCGGGTCTTCACGGATCAGGATGCTTTGCCGGGCCAGTCGTGAGGCTAGGTGCCGCTCGACGTCGCTGCGGGCAATGACATCGGCTCCAGCGAGGACTGCGCGGGCGTATGCCTCGGTCTGGAGCAGACCGGGGAGGACGGTCGACTGAAACGACCGCAGCGAGGTCGCCTCGCGCTCGATCTCTTGCCATGGTCGGAACCAAATTGGCTCGCGGCGTCTTGAAATGTCCGGCCAGATGTCCCCTATGGGCCGTCGGAGCACACTCGCCGCCGCCTCCCGGTGACGGGGGTGGGGAATGTGGTCGTGGTTCAGCCAGCGCGCGACCGTCTTGCGATCGACCCCGACCAGCCCTGCCAGGGACTCGATCGAGTGCCCCGTCTCAGCTAGCGCGGCGCGTAGCGCATCGTTCACGACTTCTCCCCATCGGATGCGCGGAATGTCTTGCAACCATATCGCTACGGGCTGTTCTTGTCCCATTACTGGTCGCAAGGTGGGATCAGTCGGCGCGCCGGTAGGTACCACGAAGCCCGCTGGATCCGTTCGTACCGGGGCCACCCTTGACCTGGCCAGATCTTGGACAGTTTCCGTTATCGCGTAACGGAAACTGTCCAAGATCTCGACGGATGAGCACCACGGGGCGGCCTCTTCCCACAGTGACGACCAAGGGGAGAGCATCGTGCCGGATGAGCCGCCGGATCGGAGACCCACGCCGAGGCCCACACGGCGGAAGCCCCACGCGGGCGAGGTCCTGCACCTGACCCGTGCCGCGAGCGTGCAGTTCCTGCGTCCGATCTTCGTTCGCGTGATTCGCGTTCTCGACTGGCCGACGTACGACGGGTGGCTGTGGATCGACGGTTACGAGCTGGCCGCGAATGGTGACGCGGTCGCGCGCCGGTCGCTGTTCGTGATGTCCGCGGGCCTGATCTGGCCGGGCTCGCCCGCCCCGCCGGCCCGTCGCCCGACCACCCGCACGCCCGTCAGGCGCGGTCCGGTGAGGGTCGGATGAACCGCCGACCCCGCCCGCACCAGCCGATGCGCCCGGCGTGGCTCTGCCGTAACTGCGCGGCGCCCTGGCCGTGTGCGCCGGCTCAGCTTCACCTCGCGACCGAGTTCTACGGCCACTCGATCGCCCTGGCGCTCTACCTGGCAGCGAACATGCACGACGCGTTCGACGACCTGTACTCCCTGGGCGTTCGCCCTGACCCGCGGGCACTCCACGCCCGGTTCCTCGGCTGGCTGTCCCTGACCCGCCGACCACACCGCTTCGACGTGCGCTGACCGCCCCCGCCAGGTGAGGTGCGCTGTCGCTGTCGAGCTGATGTCGCAAACGAATCAACCGCCGATGTCGTAGACGATTCAGCTCTACAGGCTGCGACCCGCACTGGTCGAGCGTCCGTCCGAGGCGACCGCTCGCCCACCCGTCAGGCGCGCTGCCCCTGTGCGGTGTGAGCCCCACTTGACAGGACCGAAACAGAAGGGACCCGGACCGGAAACCGCCCGGCGGCACGCTTTCCCGACATGACAGACGGTGCACGGTCGGCGACTCCACCGGGGCTGACACCCCGGGAAGTGGCGACGCACTGCCCGTACTGCGCACTGCAGTGCGGGATGACACTGCGCGCTGACGACACCGGTGTGACGGTCCACCCGCGCCAGTTCCCCACCAACCGGGGCGGGCTCTGCCAGAAGGGGTGGACCGCCGCCGAACTACTCGATCACCCGGATCGGCTGACCACTCCGCTGGTGCGCGACGCGGCCACCGGCGAACTGCACCCGGCGAGCTGGGACACCGCACTGGACCGGGTGGTCGCCGGCATCCGCGCCGTTCAGGACGACGCCGGCCGGGACGCGGTCGCCGTCTTCGGCGGTGGTGGCCTGACCAACGAGAAGGCGTACGCGTTGGGGAAGTTCGCCCGGATCGGGCTGCGCACCAGGCACATCGACTACAACGGACGGTTCTGCATGTCCTCGGCGGCGGCCGCCGGGATGCGGGCCTTCGGCATCGACCGCGGGCTGCCGTTCCCCCTCGCCGACCTGGGTCGGGCCGACACCCTGCTGCTGGTCGGAGCGAACCCGGCGGAGACCATGCCGCCGCTGGTGCGCTGGCTCACCGAGCAGCGCCGCAACGGCGGGAAACTGATCGTCGTCGACCCCCGGGTCACCGCCACCGCCCGCCAGGCAGACCTGCATCTGCAACCGCTGCCCGGCACCGACCTCGCGGTGGCCAACGCGCTGCTGCACATCGCTCTCACCGAAGGTTGGGTCGACCGGGCCTACGTGGCCGACCGCACCACCGGATTCGACGCGGTCCGCCGAGGCGTCGCCGCCTGGTGGCCGGCCCGCGCGGAACAGCTCTCCGGGGTGCCGGTGGCCGACCTGGAGGCGACCGCCCGAGCGCTGGGCACCGGCGGTCGCGTGATCATCCTGACTGCGCGCGGCGCCGAGCAGCACGCCAAGGGGGTGGACACCGTCACCGCGTACGTCAATCTCGCTCTCGCCCTCGGGCTGCCCGGCCGCGACGGTTCGGGGTACGGCTGCCTCACCGGCCAGGGCAACGGCCAGGGCGGGCGGGAGCACGGGCAGAAGGCCGACCAGCTCCCCGGCTACCGGCGGATCGACGACCCGGCGGCCCGCGAGCACGTGGCCGGGGTCTGGGGCGTGCGGGCCGACGAACTGCCCGGCCCGGGAGTGCCCGCCTACAAACTGCTCGACTCGCTCGGCACCTCTGGTGGCCCGCGTGCGTTGCTGGTGTTCGGGTCGAACCCGGTGGTCTCGGCACCCCGGGCGGCCCGCATCGAGGGTCGGCTGCGCGACCTCGACCTGCTTGTCGTCGCGGACCTTCTGCTCTCCGAGACGGCTGCGCTGGCGGACGTGGTGCTGCCCACCGCGCAGTGGGCCGAGGAGGACGGCACCATGACCAACCTGGAAGGTCGGGTGCTACGTCGGCGCGCGCTACGGCCTCCCCCGCCGGGCGTCCGCACCGACCTCGCCATCATCTCCGACCTGGCGGTGCGGCTGGCAGCCGCCGAGGCGCGACCGGAAGCCGTGGCGGCGGCTCGGTTCCCGGCCGACCCGGCTGTCGTCTTCGCCGAGCTGCGCCGCGCATCCGCCGGCGGGGCCGCCGACTACGCCGGCATCAGTTGGGACCGGATCGACGCCGACGACGGGGTCTACTGGCCGTGTGCGACCGAGGACGGGCCGGACACGCCCCGACTCTTCGCCAACAGGTTCGCCACCCCGGACGGCCGGGCCCGCTTCCACCCCGTCGACCATCGGCCGGCCGCCGAGGAGGTCTGCGCCACGTACCCGCTGCACTTCACCACCGGCCGGGTGCTGGCGCAGTATCAGTCGGGCACCCAGACCCGGCGGGTTGCGGCGCTCCGCCGCGCCGCCCCGGAGGCGTTCGTCGAACTGCACCCCGACCTGGCCACCCGGCTGGGCATCGACGACGGCGACCCGGTGCGGGTCACCTCACGACGGGGTGAGTTCCGCGCGCCGGCCCGGCTCAGCGCCGGGATCCGACCCGACACCGTGTTCGCCCCGTTCCACTACGCGGGGGCGGGACGCGCCAACTCGGTGACGAACGACGCGGTGGACCCGATCTCCGGGATGCCCGAGTTCAAGATCTGCGCGGTCCGGGTGGAGAAGGCATGACCGCGCGGGTGGTCATCGTCGGCAACGGGATGGCGGGCGCACGCCTCGCCGGTGAGCTGCACGCCCGGGAGGGAGACCGGAAGGTCACAGTGCTCGGGGCCGAGCCGCATCGCGCGTACAACCGGATCCTGCTCTCCACCCTGCTGGCCGGCCGGATCGACGAGCCGGACGTGGAGCTGACCGAAGCCGCCGGGCACGGCGTCGACCTGCGCAGCGGCGTACCGGTGACCGCCGTCGACAGGTCCGCCCGGGAGGTCCGCACCGACGACGGCGAACGCATCGGATACGACCACCTGGTGCTCGCCACCGGCGCCCGTGCGGTGGTGCCGCCACTACCCGGCCTCGACCCGGCGAACCTGCCGGAGCGGGTGGTGCCCTTCCGGACCCTGGACGACTGCCGGCGGATACTCGCCGCGGCGGACGGTGCCCGCAGCGCGCTGGTGCTCGGCGGCGGGTTGCTCGGCCTGGAAGCCGCCCGAGGGCTGGCCACCCGAGGGCTGGCCACCACTGTCGTGCACCCGAGAGAACACCTGATGGAACGGCAACTGGACCCTACCGCCGGGGCGGTGCTCGCGGGCACGCTCGCCGGTTTCGGCGTCACCGTCCAACTGGGGGTTTTGGCGACCGGCGTGGTCGCGGACGCCAGCGGCGTCCGCCTCGACCTGGCCGACGGCCGGACGCTCCGCGCCGACCTGCTGGTGCTCTCCTGTGGCGTGCGCCCGGACACCACACTCGCGCAGGCCGCCGGCCTGACCGTGCGGCGCGGCGTGGTGGTGGACGACCGGCTGCGCACCAGCGACCGGTCCATCTCGGCGATCGGCGACTGCGCCGAGCACGACGGCGTGCTCACCGGGCTGGTCGCGCCCGCCTGGGCCCAGGCCCAGGTGCTCGCGGACGTGCTGAGCGGCACGGACCCACTGGCCCGGTACCGGCCCCGGCCGGTGGTGACCCGGCTGAAGGCGGCCGGGATCGACCTGGCCTCGATGGGTGACGCGGCCAGTGGCGGACCGGGCGAGGAGTTGACGTTCGCCGACCCGACCCGGGGCACCTACGCCCGGTTGCGGATCCGGGACGAGCGGCTGATCGGCGCGATCCTGCTCGGCGACAACCCGGCGGTCGGCACGGTGATCCAACTCTTCGACCGCGCCCAGCCGGTGCCGAGTGACCGCCGGGCGCTGCTGCTCGGCCGGGCGCTCGGCACGGTCGGCGCGACGCCGGCCGCCTCACCGGCGCTGATGCCGGACGCGGCCACGGTCTGTCAGTGCAACACGGTGAGCAAGGGCGCACTGGTCAGAAGCTGGCGCTCCGGCGCCCGGACCGTCGATGCGGTGGTGGCCGCGACCCGGGCCGGCACCGGGTGCGGCGGATGCCGGGACGCGGTGAGCGGCATCGTCGACTGGCTGAGCCAGGCGGAATCGGTGGAGGTGACGCGATGAGCGGCGGCGAACTGATCGTCATCGGCAACGGCATGGTCGGGCAGCGTTTCGTGGACGCGCTGCGCGCCCGTGACCCACAGGGCGACTGGCGGGTGACGGTGCTGGCCGAGGAGGGGCGCCCGGCGTACGACCGGGTGCGGCTCTCGGCGTACTTCGACGGGGTCAGTGAGAGCGAGCTCAACCTGCACACCCCACACGACGGGGTGCGGCTGCGCCTCGGCGAGCCGGCCACCGCCGTCGACCGGGACCGCCAGGTGGTGACCACCGCCGTCGGCGAATACCGCTACGACGCGCTGGTGCTCGCCACCGGGTCGTACGCGTTCGTGCCGCCGGTGGCCGGCACGGAGCTGCCCGGGGTCTTCGTCTACCGGACCCTGGACGACCTGGCGGCGATCCGGGCGTACGCGCGGGGTCGACGGGTCGGCGCGGTCATCGGTGGTGGGCTGCTCGGCCTGGAGGCCGCCAATGCCCTGCGGCTGCTCGGCCTGAGCACCGACGTGGTCGAGTTCGCGCCCCGGCTGATGCCGGTGCAGGTGGACCAGGCCGGCGGCGCGATGCTCCGCCGCTACGTCGACGAACTGGGCGTACGGACCCATCTCGGGGTGGCGACCACAGCGATCCGGCCCGGCCCGGACGGCGGCGTCGCGGCCCTGGAACTGTCCGACGGCACCGACCTCGACGCCGAGCTGGTGGTGGTGGCCGCCGGCATCCGGCCCCGGGACCAGTTGGCCCGGGACGCCGGTCTGCCGCTGGGCCCGCGCGGCGGGGTGCTTGTCGACGAGACCTGTCGTACCGCCGACGAGCGGATCTGGGCCGTCGGAGAGTGCGCGGCGGTCGACGGCACCTGCCACGGTCTGGTCGCGCCGGGGTATGCGACGGCCGAGGTGGTGGCCGATCGGCTGGTCGGCGGCGCGGCGACCTTCCCCGGCGCGGACACCGCCACCAAACTCAAACTGCTCGGGGTCGACGTGGCCTCGTTCGGCGACGCCCACGGCGCGACCGAGGGCTGCCTGGACGTCACGTTCACCGACCCGGCCACCCGGGTCTACGCGAAGCTCGTCCTCTCCGACGACGCGCACACACTGCTCGGCGGGGTGCTGGTGGGTGACGCCAGCGCGTACCCGACGCTGCGGGCCAGCGTGGGCGGCCCGCTGCCGGCCGCGCCGTTGGCGCTGCTCGCCCCGGACGGCGGCGGCGGGGGCGCCCGGGCGCGGGCCCGCCCCCCCCCCGGCAGCTCCGGCCACCCGGGGTGCCGGGGGGGGCGGGGGGGCCCCCCCCGCGGCCGGGGGGGGGGGGTGGC
>NZ_JBEZEH010000046.1:0-10291 GCF_040648775.1 Micromonospora sp. NPDC049089 | reverse complement strand
AGCTGCCCGCCGCCGCGCAGGTCTGCTCCTGCAACGCGGTGACCCGGGGCGACGTGGACGCCGCCATCGCCGACGGTTGCGCGGACGTACCGGCGTTGAAGGCGTGCACCCGGGCCGGCACCAGCTGCGGCTCCTGCGTGCCGATGCTGAAGCAGCTCCTGGACGCGGCCGGCGTGGCGCAGTCCAGCGCGCTCTGCGAGCACTTCGACGTCAGCCGACGGGAGCTGTTCGAGATCGTCCGCGTCCGCGGCATCCGCACCTTCTCCCGGCTGGTCGCCGAGCACGGTCGGGGCCGCGGCTGCGACATCTGCAAACCGGTGGTGGCGTCCATCCTCGCCTCGCTGGGCAGCGGGCACGTGCTCGACGGCGAACAGGCGTCGTTGCAGGACACCAACGACCACTTCCTGGCCAACCTGCAACGCGACGGCAGCTACTCGGTGGTGCCCCGGATACCGGGCGGCGAGATCACCCCGGAGAAGCTGATCGTGATCGGCGAGGTCGCCCGGGACTTCCAGCTCTACACGAAGATCACCGGCGGGCAGCGGATCGACCTGTTCGGGGCGCGGGTCGAGCAGCTGCCGCAGATCTGGCGGCGGCTGGTCGACGCCGGCTTCGAGTCCGGGCACGCGTACGGCAAGGCGCTGCGCACTGTGAAGTCGTGCGTGGGCGAGACCTGGTGCCGGTACGGGGTGCAGGACTCGGTGGGGCTGGCCGTCGCGCTGGAGCTGCGCTATCGCGGGCTGCGTGCTCCGCACAAGCTGAAGTCGGCGGTCTCCGGTTGCGCCCGGGAGTGCGCGGAGGCGCGCAGCAAGGACTTCGGCATCATCGCCACCGAGACCGGCTGGAATCTCTACGTCGGCGGCAACGGCGGTTTCCGACCCCGGCACGCCGACCTGTTCGCCACCGACCTGACCACTGACGCCCTGATCAGGCTGATCGACAGGTTCCTCATCTACTACATCCGTACCGCCGACCGGTTGCAACGCACCGCCGGCTGGATCGAGGCGATGGACGGTGGCCTGGACCACCTGCGCTCGGTGATCGTGGACGACTCGCTCGGGCTCTGCGAGGACCTCGACGCGGCGATGGCCCGACACGTCTCGTCGTACTCCGACGAGTGGCGCGACGTCCTGGACGACCCGGATCGGCTGCGCCGCTACACCTCCTTCGTCAACGCCCCCGACGTACCCGACCCGTCGATCACCTTCATCCGGGAACGCGGCCAGCCGGTTCCCGTACGCGACCAGTCCCCGACCGGATCCGAGGCGACCAACGGTCACCGTCGGCAACCGGTCACCCTCGGCCTACCGGAGGTACGGCGATGACCCAGACACTCACGCTGACCTGGACCACCGTCTGCCTGCTCGACCGGTTGGAACCGGACCGGGGCGTCGCCGCCCTGGTCGACGGGGTGCAGATCGCTCTTTTCCGGACCGCCGACGAGCTGTTCGCGGTCGACAACCGCGATCCGGTCTCCGGGGCGTACGTGCTGTCCCGGGGCATCGTCGGCAGTCGCGGCGGAGTGCCGACCGTCGCGTCACCGCTGCACAAGCAGGTGTACGACCTGCGCAGCGGGCACTGCCTCGACCTGCCCGGGGTGGCGGTGGCTCGGCACGACGCACGGTGCCGCGACGGGCTGGTCGAGGTGCGGCTGCGACAGGAGGGTTGATGCGCGAAGAACTGGCGGGCTTCACCATCGGGGTGACCGCCGACCGGCGGCGCGACGAGTTGGCCGCGCTGCTCGAACGACGGGGCGCCCGGGTGGTGCTCGCCCCGGCGCTGCGGATCGTGCCGCTGTCCGACGACACCGAGCTGCGCGAGGCGACCCGCGCCTGCCTCGACCAACCACCGGACATCCTGATGGCCAACACCGGCATCGGCATGCGCGGCTGGTTGGAGGCGGCCGAGGGCTGGGGGCTGGCCGAGCCACTGCGCTCCGTGCTGGCCAGCTCGTACGTGGTGGCGCGCGGCCCGAAGGCACGCGGCGCGATCCGGGCGGCCGGGCTGCACGACCAGTGGTCACCCGCCTCGGAGAGCTGCGACGAGGTGGTCGAGCACCTGCGCCGGCGTGGCGTCGCCGGGCAGGTCATCGCCATGCAGCTGCACGGCGAGCGGCAGCCCGAGTGCACGCTCGCGCTGGAGGCGGCGGGCGCCACTGTCATCGAGGTGCCGGTCTACCGCTGGGCGCCGCCGACCGATCCGGCGCCGCTGCACCGGCTGATCGACCTGATCGCCGGTCGGCTGGTGGACGCTGTGACGTTCACCTCGGCACCGGCGGCCGAGGCGTTGCTGCGGGCCGCCGGCGACCGTACCGACGCGGTGCTGTCGGCGTTGCGCGGCGACGTGCTGGCCAGCTGCGTCGGGGCGGTGACCGCCGAGCCGCTGCTGCGGCACGGGGTGCCGGTGAGCGCGCCGGGCCGGGCCCGGTTGGGCGCACTGGTGCGGACCATCGTCGACGAGCTGCCCCGCCGGACCGTGACGTTCAAGGCCGGCGGGCACCTGCTCACGTTGCGCGGGCACGCCGCAGTGATCGACGGCGAGCTGCGGCCGCTCGCGCCCGCGCCGATGGCGGTGCTGCGGGCGCTGGCCCAGACCCCGGGTCGGGTGTTGTCCCGCACGGCGTTGCTGAGGACCCTGCCCCGGGGCGCGGACGAGCACGCCGTCGAGATGGCCGTCGCCCGGCTCCGGGCCGGGCTGCGCGCGCCCCGCGTGGTGCAGACAGTGGTGAAGCGCGGCTACCGGCTGCGGGTCGAGTAGGGCGTGCGGAGTCCCCGATCGGGCCGAGGGCACTTCCACACGCCCTGAACACGTCACGGCCGGCCGTAGCGTGCCGGCCGTGACGCGACGTTTCAGCCCACCGGCGTCGGGAAGCCCCGCCCGTGCTCGGACTGGAGCCGGAGCATGGCGTGCTCGACCACCGTCACCAGCACCTGCTTGACCGAGTCCCGCTGCCGGGCGTCGGTCATCACCAGCGGCACCTGCGGCGAGATGGCCAGCGCTTCGCGGACCTCCTCGGCCTCGTACTGCGGTGCGCCGTCGAACTTGTTCAGCGCCACCACGTACGGCAGGTTGCGGTTCTCGAAGTAGTCCAGCGGGGCGAAGGCGTCGGTGATCCGGCGGGTGTCCACCAGCACGGCGGCACCCACCGCCCCACGGATGATCTCGTCCCACATGAACCAGAACCGAGTCTGACCCGGTGTACCGAAGAGGTACAGGATCAGGTCCTGGGCCATTGTGATCCGGCCGAAGTCCATGGCGACCGTTGTGGTCTCCTTGCCCGGCACCTTGGACGGGTCGTCGATGCCGACACCCGCCGCTGTCATCAACGCCTCGGTGGTCAGCGGTGTGATCTCGGAGATCGCCCCGACCAGTGTCGTCTTACCGACGCCGAATCCGCCCGCGACGACGATCTTCGCGGAGACGATTCCCCGGCCCGGCCGCCCCCCTGCGGGGTCATAGCCTGCGAAGTCCACTTAGCACCCTTCCAAGCAGTTCCATCCGCTCCTCGAACCCCTCGGCGGGAGCAGCAGTGTGTAACGTCAGCAGGCTCTCGGCCACCATGTCGGCGACCAACACCCGGGCGACGCCCAGCGGCATCCGGGTATACGCGGCGATCTCCGCCAGCGACTGTGCTCGGCCCTCACAGACCGTGGCGATGCGGTGCTTGTCGTGCCCGGCGAAGCGGGACTCGGCGACCTGGGTCGGAGAGGCGGTCAGGACGGCCTCGAGGGCGATGTCCTGCCGGGGCTCGGTACGACCACGGGTGACCGCGTACGGACGCACCAGCGCGCCACGCGGGTCAGCGCGTCGTTGGTCCATTCCCGATCACCTCCTCGTCCCCTGCTGAGCCGGACTGTGCCGCCTCTCGTCCCTGGTCCGGCGCTCGGAACGAGCGCCGCCTTCCGGTGCTAAGAGCGCACCGCGTCGCGCGGCAGCGGCACCAGCGCGGCACCCACCCGCTCGACCAGCAGCGCCATCTCGTAGCCCACCTGGCCCACGTCGCAGCTGCGCGCGGCCAGCACGGCCATCGAGGACCCGTCGCTGATCGACATCAGGAAGAGATACCCGCTGTCCATCTCGATGACTGTCTGCAACACCCCGCCCGCGCTGAACATCCGGGCCGCGCCCTCGGTCAGGCTCACCACCCCGGAGGTGATCGCGGCGAGCTGGTCGGCCCGGTCCCCCGGCAGATCCCGGGAGGACGCGAGCAACAGCCCGTCTGCGGACACCGCCACCACGTGGGCGATGCCCGCCACGCTGTCGGCGAAGTTGGTGAGCAGCCAACCCATGTCCTGCATGGCAGCTGGCCTGTTCATCGGCTCTCCTTGGTCGAGGTGCTGTTCAGATCCGTTCCGGCCGTCCGACCGCGCTGCACACCGCGGTGGTAGGCCGACAGCAGACCACGTACTTCGTCCGGGGTCCGCCGGCTGCGGTCCCGGCCGCTCTTCGGTTCGATGCCACCCGGCACGAGCTGTTGCTGCGGCACCCGCTTGGGCAAGCCGGAGCGGGTGGTGCCGGCGGGAGCCGGCTCGGCAGCCCGGCTGGCCCGGGACCAGCCCTCGTCGGCCGCCGTACGCCATGCTGCCGGGTCGGGGGCGGGCGCGGGCGGAGCCGTCGGGGCGGCCGGGGGCGGGGCGTACGTCGGCGGCGCCGACGGTCGCGCCGCGAAGCCGTCCATTGTGGCGCCGGGGCCGTCGCCCAGGGTGGCTGTGCCGTCGGTGCCGCCCGGGGTACGGGTCGGCAGTTTCGGTCGGGCCGGCGACGCGGCCGGCACCGTCGCGGCGCTCGGCTGGCCGCCGTTGCCGGTGCGCAGGCCGGTGTCGGCCGTTGCGGTGGTGGCGGGCGCGGGCGGCTCGTCGAAGTTGGGCCGGGTGAAGATCGCGGTGGCGTCGTCGCCGTGCGACCGGAACCAGACCGCCTCCATCTCCCGGAAGATCGGAGCCTCGGCCGGGAAGTCCGGCCGGGTGCTGACCGGCGCGGCGGGCACCGACGGAACGGCTGGCGGTGCCACCGCGCCCGGCCCGGCGACCGGCCCGACCGGGAGGCCCTGGGCGCCACGCCCATCCGCGGTGTCCGGGGTGGAGCCACGCCGAGGCAGTGGGTCGACCGTCGGGTAAGCCACTGTCGGGCTGCCCAGCGAGGCGCCCGCACCGCTGCTGTAGGCCGGCCGGGCCGGCGGCAGCGGGGCGGCGGGTGCCGGGGCGGCAGGCGCCGGGGCCGCGGGTGCCGGCGGCATCGTCGAGCGCGGACCGGTGTAGCCACCGGCCTGCACGGCCGGGGTGGTGTCCCGCGAATCCAGCGGCGACTGCCACTGGGCGGGCGCCGGCGAGCTGGTCCGCCACTGGTCGGGCAGCGTCGCCGCCGTCGTGGCAGCACCGGCGAACTGCTCGGCGTGGCCGGCCGAGGAGAGCGGGGCCTGCTCCACTGCCATCGGCTGACGCGGCCGGGTGAGCACCTGCTCGCGGCCCCGGTTGCTGGGCAGCACCACGGTGGCGGCGGGCAACGTCACCTGGGCGACGGTGCCGCCCTCGACGTTGCGGCGCAACTCCACCCGGATGCCGTAGCGGGAGGCGAGCCGGCTCACCACGGCCAGACCCATCAGTCGGAACGCGGCGACGTCCACGCTCGGCGGGGCGGCGAGCCGCCGGTTGAGCGAGTCGAGCTGGTCGTCGGTGAGGCCGAGCCCGCGGTCCTCGATCTGGATCAGCACGTAGTCACGGATCCGGCGACCGTCGGCGACCACAGTGGTGTTCGGCGGTGAGAACCGGGTGGCGTTGTCGAGCAGCTCGGCGACGAGGCGTACCACGTCGTTCACCGCGTGCGCGGCCACCGAGATGTCGGTGTCCACGGTGCCGAACTCGATGCGGTTGTAGAGCTCGACCTCGGACTGGGCGGCGCGCAGCACGTCCACCACCAGCGCGTCGTCGTGACGCGGTGCGGCGGAGTCGGCACCGGCCAGGACGAGCAGGTTCTCGTCGTTGCGGCGCATTCGAGTGGCCAGGTGGTCCAGTTCGAAGAGCTGCGCGAGCCGCTTCGGGTCCTCCTCGCCGCGCTCGATCGCGTCCAGCTCGCCGATCATCCGGTCGACCAGGGTCTGACTGCGGCGGGCCAGGTTGAGGAACATCGCCGAGACGCTGGTACGCAGTGCCGCCTGCTCGGCGGCGACCCGCACCGCCTCCCGGTGTACGACGTTGAAGGCCAGCGCCACCTGACCGACCTCGTCGCGGCTGTTCAACTGGATCGGGTCCCGGACCTGGCGGACGATCTCGTCCACCCCGCCGTCACCCACGCTGCCCATGTTCTGCAACCGCTGCACGGCGTCGGGCAGGTCGTGGTTGGCCACCGAAAGCGCGCCCTCGCGCAGTCGGCGCAGCGAGTGGTTCAGCGAGCGGGCCAGCACCACGGCCAGCGACACGGCGATGATCAGGGTCAACAGCACCAGGATCGACTCGACCACTGCCTGCCGGATGACGTCCGAGCGGGCCTGGTCGGCCTGCTGGAGCAGTCGGTCCTGCAGTTGGACCTCAGCCCAGCGCATCAGGTCGTTCACGGCGCCGATCGCCGCGGTGGCGTCCTGGGCGGTGACCAGTGAGCGCTGCCCGACCGAGCGGGTGATGTCGGTGGCCACCCGGTCGGCCAGGCCGACGGCGTCGCCGGACACGGTGCTGTCGACCAGGGCGCGCTGCACCGGGTCGGCGGCCAGCGAGAAGGCGACCAGGGCCTCCTGCTGACCGGTCAACGTTGCCACGAAGGAGGAGAACTGCTCCGAGTCGAGCTGGCCGGCCGTCAGCGCGGTGAAGGCGACGGCCTCTTCCTCGGCGACGGAGGCCTTGGCGCGGGCGAAGGCGGCGACCGCGCGGCGGCTGTCCGCCAGGCTCTCCGAGCCGGGCAGCTGGGCCAGACCGTCACCGTACGAGACCAGGTCGGTGAGGATGACTCCGTAGCGGAGCACCGCCTCGGCGACTGCCATCTGCCGGCGGTCCAACACCTCCTGACGGGTGCCGTCCAAGGTGGCCAGGTGGTCGTCGATGGCGGCCAGCCGGTCCCGCAGGGCGGCCGGCACGTCGCCGATCCGGCCCCGCTCGGCGCGGTACTCGTCCACCCGCTGCTGCGTCTGGCGGACCCGCAGGTTGTACGCGTCAGCCGGCTGCTGCGGAGCGGCGAGGTAGGCGGCCGCCGCCATCCGTTCGGACTGGAGGTCCTGGGTGAGGGCGCTGACGTCGACGGAGAGGGCCGTCAGTGACCGGGCCTGGGTGGCGTCGAACGCGCCCTCGCCGACGGAGATCAGGCGGACCGTGGCCAGCGCGATCACCGCCGCCACCGGGACGACCAGAATCAACGCCAACTTGGACCGGATCCGGGCGTCACGCAGTCTCGGCATCCGTCGGCGCGCAGGCCGACCGCTATCGCCGAGCGCGGGCAGGGTCGTCGGTCCGGTGCTCACGACATCGCCTCCGTCGTTTCTTCCCCGCCTGAGCCGCCGAGCCATGCCGTAAGCGGAGGGGACCACGCGCGGCACGGCCGCGATTTCATCAGAGATGATCGTGTTTGGGAAGCCGCAGTGAGGTAGGAAACGGTCGGACGGAGCGCATCCCGTGATCCGGGCAACTGATACCTTCATTTCCGCAAGCCCCTGAACAGGGCATGTAACTCCAGAGTGGTCACGCGTGCATGCAAAGTGAGCTTTTGCAAACATTGCGTTACCCCAGCATGTGGGATGGCCGTCCCGAAAATGCTGCCGGGGTCCGCGCTTGACCACAGCGCCGGCCATTGGCAAGGTTTTGCAGGCTTCGCGCACACCGTACGGCAGAGGAGATCCCGTCCTCCACTGAGGACGGATTAGCGGCGGTGACCGGGCAGCGCCCGCGCCCGCACCTGGAGGACTGAGTTGAGCCCCATCCGCTCCGCGACCATCGCGGCGCTCGCATCGGCCGTAGTGGCCACCACGCTCACCGGCTGCCAGTTTGGTGAGGCGGAGAAGGACACGAGTCCGATCGTGATCGCCGCCGATCTCGAACTGTCCGGCGCCGCCGCCACAGTTGGCCGGACATACCAGCGCGCCCTCGAACTCAAGGTCGATCAGTTGAACGCCTCCGGAGCACTGAACGGCCGGAGGATCGACCTGAAGGTGAAGGACAACCGTTCCGACTCGGCCGAGTCACTTCGCAACATCGTCGACTTCAGCAGCGATTCGAAGGTCAGCGCCATCATCATGGGCGGCTGCAACGAATGCGCGGTCGGAGCCGTCGGGACCATCAACGAGAAGCGGATTCCCACCATTGCGCTAGCCGCTTCCGGCGCGATCGCCGCGCCGGCCGCTGAACGGCGCTACGTGTTCAAGCTGGGCCCCAACGCCCCGGACAGCGCCGCCGCACTGACCACCGAACTGCGCCGCAACAACATCCGCAAGGTGGGGATGCTGGTCAGCGACGACGACTACGGCCAGGAGGGCGCGACGGCGCTCAAGAGCGAGCTCGACAAGGCCAAGATCACGCTCCGACAGCAGCGGGTCAAGACCACCGACACCGACGTCAGCCAGCAGGTCCAGCAGCTCGCGTCGGGCAAGCCGGACGCGATGGTCTTCTGGACCCCGCCGGAGCAGGCGACACTGGCAGCCACCACCGTCCAGCAGACCATCTTCCGTGGGTCGATCTACTTCGACGCGGGAGCGGCCGGGGACCTCTTCCTCGGCGCGGCGGCCAAGGCGACCGAGAAGGCCACGCTGATCTTCACCCAGACGATGGTGATCGATGACGTGATCGCGACCACGCCGGCCAAGGCGGCGCGGCGGCAGTGGTTCCAGGACTACACCGCCCGCTTCGGTGGCTACAACGGGTCCTCGTCGTTCGCCGCGGACGCCGTCCAGCTCATCGCCGACGCCGAACTGCGCGCCGGTGGTGAGATCGGGAAGGTGGACCGCAACGGCATCCGGGACGTGCTGGAGACGTCCCAGATGGACGGCCTCTCCGGCCCGATCCGCATGACGCCGGACAACCACAGCGGCCTGATGCCGCAGGCGCTCACCACGCTGGTCGCCCGCAACGGGCGCTGGCGGTTGGCTGGGTAGACGCTCGGGCCTCATGTTCTTTGGCCCGGCGCTCTTCGTCGAGTGCCGGGTGGGGGGTGTGGCCTACCGTGCCCGGCTCCGGGCGGTCAGGCTTGATCCCTCCGCCGGGCACGGTAGGCCACACCCTTTGCGCCAGCAGCGTCGACAAGACGGGCCGGCCTCCTGAGAGGGAGGCCGGCCCTGCGCGTTTCTTAATGTTGATCTTGATCTGTGTCTTGGTGCTGCTCTGTGATCTCTTCTGTGGTTAGCGGCTGCTTGTGGTTTCTCGCACCCAGGGCAGGGCGAACCGCTCGATCAGCAGGAGCGCCGAGTAGAGCAGGATGCTCACCAGCGCCACGAGCATGATCGCCGCCCAGGCGGTGGCGGTGTCGCCGACGCCGGCGTACTGCGTGATGACGTAGCCAAGGCCACTCTCGCCGGCCTGGAACTCACCGATCACCGCGCCGATCGCGGCCAGTGGCATGGCCACCTTGAGCCCGACGAAGATCTGCGGCAACGCGGCCGGGAAGCGCACCTTGCGGAACGCCTGCCAGCGGGAGGCGTTCCAGGACCGCACCAGTTCGGCCAGGTCGGCCGGCGTGGTGGTCAACCCGGTCGCGGTGGACAGCACGATCGGGAAGAAGCAGAGCAGGAACACCATGGTCAGGATCGGCTTCTGGCCCCAGCCGAGCGCCACCACCAGCAGCGGACCCAGCGTGATCTTCGGCACCGCGTTCACGGCGACCAGCAGTGGCGTGAACATCCGCTCCACAGTGCGGGAGCTGGCCAGCGAGAGCCCGATCAGCACACCGGCGGCCACCGAGAGGGCGAACCCGGTCAGGATCTCCAACGTGGTGTCCCAGGTGTGCTCCAGCAGCTGCGCCGGCTTGTCGACGAACGCGGTGAGCACGTCGCCGGGTGGGGGCAGGGCTGCGGGGTGGACCAGCTCCAGCCGGGCGACCAGCCACCACGCCGCCAGCGCGACCAGGATGCCGACCGCGGGCAGCACCGCCTCGGCCCCGGCCCGCAGACCGGCACCTCGACCCGCGCGCCCCACCTCGGGGCCGGCACTCGGGGGCGGGGGTTCCGCCACCGCCGGGTCCGCTGACCGGACGTCGGTCATCTCTGTCCTCCTCGAAATCCCACGGCCCGCCGGGGGCCGACGAGCGACGGGGGGGCGGCCCCCCCGGGTCGGGGGGTCGTTCCCCCGGTTGTCGACCGGGCGAATAGGGCGACGGCGCGAGG